>NZ_LFKW01000130.1:43989-57728 GCF_001040865.1 Cellulomonas sp. A375-1
TCCTTGGCATGTTCGTCGTCGTACCGATCGCACGAGCAGTCCAGATCTCCTTCTTCAAGTGGAAGGGGTACGGCGACTTCGAGAAGTTCGTCGGCCTCGAGAACTACCGTCGCGTGCTGGACAACCCCGAGTTCATCGAGGCGTTCCAGCACAACATGATCATCGTGGTGGCGTCGATCGCCATCCAGCTCCCGCTCGGCCTGGCCATCGCGCTGCTGCTCAACCGCAAGATGCGCGGCCAGGGGATCCTGCGGACGATCATCTTCGTCCCGTACGTGCTGTCCGAGGTCATCGCGGGTGTCATCTGGTACCAGATGTTCGTCCCCAACGAGGGCATCATCGACACCGTCCTGTCGAGCATCGGCTTGAGCGGACCGAAGCAAGGCTTCACCGGAAGTCTCGAGTGGGCGTTGCCGGCGGTCATCGCGGTGCTGACGTGGAAGTACCTCGGGATGGCGATCATCCTGTTCCTCGCCGGCCTGCAGGGCGTGCCCGAGGAGCTCTACGAGGCGGCCCAGCTCGACGGCGCCTCGTGGTGGCAGATCCAGCGTCGCGTCACGATCCCGATGCTCGGCCCGACCCTGCGCACGTGGGCGTTCCTGTCGATGATCGGCTCGCTGCAGCTGTTCGACATGGTCTGGGTCCTCACCGGTGGTGGCCCCGCCAACGCGACCAGCACGATGGCGACGTTCCTCATCCAGCAGGGCACCCAGCGCTCCAACTACGGCATCGCCTCGGCGGCCTCGGTGATCCTGTTCATCGTCGCTCTCGTCCTGGCGCTGCTCTACCAGCGATTCATCATGAACCGTGACAACACGGAAACGGTTGTCCGCCGGAAGAAGGTCTCCCGATGAGCACCGCCACCGCCGCTCCGAAGGGCGCAGCCGCGGCCGCCGCCACCCGGAACGCGCGTCGCACCGGCTCCACGAACGTCATGCGCGGCGGAAGCCCGCTGATCTACTTCGTGGCGCTGATCGTCGTGGCGTTCACCCTGGGCCCCGTGCTGTACGGCGTGGTGTCCGGCTTCCGGACCAACGGGGACCTCGTCCTGAACCCGTCGGGTCTGCCCGACCCGTGGGTGCTGAAGAACTACTCGGGGATCCTCACGGACTCGAACTTCTGGCGCTACACGCTCAACTCGACCGTGATCGCACTCATCACCACGTTGCTCGTCGTGGTCTGCGGGGTCATGGCTGCCTACCCGCTCGCGCGGTACAAGTTCAAGGGTCGCGAGGGTCTGTACATGATCTTCGTCGCGGGCCTGCTGTTCCCCGCGACGGTCGGCGTGATCCCGCTGTTCATCCTCATCCGCGACCTGAACCTCAACAACACGTGGTGGGGCATCGCGCTCCCGCAGGCCGCCTACGCGCTGCCTCTGACGGTCGTGATCCTGCGGCCGTTCCTCCAGGCGATCCCGAACGAGCTCGAGGAGGCCTCGCAGCTCGACGGCGCGAGCCGGCTCGGCTTCTTCTGGCGGATCCTGCTGCCGCTGTCCGGCCCCGGGCTCGTGACGGTCGGCGTGCTCGCGTTCGTCGGCTCCTGGAACGCGTACCTGCTCCCGCTGCTCCTGCTGCTGGGGGACAACAAGACCCTCCCGCTCGGAGTCGCCGACTTCTCGGCGGAGCACTCGACCGACATCGCGGGCGTCTTCGCCTTCACCTCGCTCGCGATGATCCCAGCCCTCATCTTCTTCCTCGCGATGCAGAAGCGGATCGTCAGCGGCCTGCAGGGCGCGGTCAAGGGCTGATCCACGATGACGGAGAGGACCATGGGTACCCCTATGTCTGCAGCCGACGCTCCGGCGACGGACGCCGAGCGGGTCGCAACGATCCTCGAGCGGCTCACGCTCGAGCAGAAGACGGCGCAGATCGTCGGCTTCTGGGAGAAGGGCGACGGCGAGGTCGTCGCTCCGCTCCAGGGCGAGTTCACGCGTGACGGCGGGCTCGACGACGCGATGCGGCACGGCCTCGGCCATCTGACGCGTGTCTACGGCACGCGGCCGGTCGACCCGGTCGAGCGTGCGCGGTGGCTGTGGCAGCGCCAGCGTGAGCTCGTCGCGACCGTCGGCATCCCGGCGCTCGTGCACGAGGAGTGCCTGACCGGTCTGTCGGCGTGGCAGGCCGCGACGTTCCCCACGCCGCTGGCCTGGGGCGCGTCGTTCCACCCGGAGCTCGTGGGGCGGATGGCCGAGCTGATCGGCCAGTCGATGAGCGCGCTCGGCGTGCACCAGGGCCTGGCCCCGGTGCTCGACGTGATCCGTGACCCGCGCTGGGGCCGGGTCGAGGAGTGCATCTCCGAGGACCCGTACCTCATCGGGACGATCGGCACGGCGTACGTGCGCGGGCTGCAGTCGGCCGGCGTGCACGCGACGCTCAAGCACTTCGTCGGCTACTCGGCGTCGCAGTCGGGCCGCAACTTCGGGCCCGTGCACGCCGGTCCGCGCGAGATCGCGGACGTGCTGCTCGTGCCGTTCGAGATGGCCGTGCGGGACGGCGGCGTGCGCTCGGTGATGCACGCGTACACCGAGATCGACGGCGTGCCGACGGCCGCCGACCCGACCTACCTCACGCACGTGCTGCGTGGGCAGTGGGGCTTCGACGGGGTCGTCGTCGCCGACTACTTCGGCGTGGCGTTCCTCGACATCCTGCACCACGTCGCCGAGGGCCTCGGCGAGGCCGCGGGCCTCGCACTGGCCGCGGGCGTCGACATCGAGCTGCCCACGGGGGACGCGTTCCTCGAGCCGCTCATCCAGGCGATCCGCGACGGCCTGGTGGACGAGGCGCTCGTCGACCGGGCGGTCACGCGTGCGCTGCTGCAGAAGGCCGAGCTGGGTCTGCTCGACGCGACGTTCGACGAGCCGCCGACCGAGATCGAGCTCGACTCTCCCGCGCACCGTGCCGTCGCGGCGCAGCTCGCGGCGGAGTCGGTGGTGCTGCTCGCCAACGACGGCGTCCTCCCGCTGCTGGGCGGGTCGCGGCCCGCTCCGCGCCGCGTGGCGGTGCTCGGCCCGAACGCCGACCAGCACGAGGCGATGTTCGGCTGCTACTCGTTCGTGAACCACGTCCTCGAGCACCACACCGAGGTGCCCGTGGGCATCGAGGTGCCGACGGTGCTGGCTGCGCTGCAGGCGGAGCTGGACGGCGTCGACCTCGTGGCGACCAGCGGGTGCGCGATCGACAGCGACGACCGCTCGGGCTTCGCCGACGCGGTCGCCGCGGCGAGCGCCGCGGACGTCGCGGTGGTCGTGGTCGGCGACAAGGCGGGCTTGTTCGGCCGCGGCACGGTCGGCGAGGGCTGCGACCGCGACGACCTCGAGCTGCCGGGCGTGCAGCGCGAGCTCGTCGAGGCCGTGCTCGGCACCGGGACGCCCGTCGTGCTGGTGCTGCTCACCGGTCGGCCGTACGCGATCGACTGGGCGCTCGAGCGCTGCGCCGCGGTGGTGCAGGCGTTCTTCCCGGGCGAGGAGGGCGGTCCCGCGGTCGCGGGCGTCCTGACCGGGCGGATCAACCCGTCCGGGCGGCTCCCCGTGAGCCTGCCCCGCCCGGCCGGCGCGCAGCCGTACTCGTACCTGCACCCGGCACTCGGAGGGGACGGCGACGTCACGAACCTCGCGACGGCACCGGCCCGGCCGTTCGGCTTCGGCCTGTCGTACACGACGTTCGCGTACGACGAGCTCGTGGCCGCCTCCGCGCAGGTCCCGACGGACGGGCGCGTGCGTGTCGCGGTCCGCGTGACCAACACGGGGGAGCGCGCGGGCGACGACGTCGTCCAGCTCTACGCGCACGACACGGTCGCGACGGTGACCCGCCCGGTGGCGCAGCTCGTCGGCTTCCGCCGCGTGAGCCTGGCCGCGGGGGAGTCGGTCGTCGTGCACTTCGACGTCCCCACGACGCGCGTCGCGTTCAGCGGCCGCGACCTGACCCGGGTGGTCGAACCGGGCGAGCTGGAGCTGTGGGTCGGCACGTGTGCGGACCGCGCCGCCTCCACCAGCGTTCGCCTGGTCGGGCCCGTCCACGCGATCGGCGACGACGACCGCTGGACGAGCACGGAGGTCACCGCGTCCTGACCTCGTCGGACGCGGCAGCCGCCGCGACGGCCCCGCACCTCGCCACGTCCTCCCGGGGCGCGAGGTGCGGGGCCGTTCGGCGTACCGCGGCCGAGTCGTGGACGCACGGCCTCGACCAGTGGCGACGCACGTAGGCTGACCTGCGGCGCGCCTGCCCACGCCCTGCTCCCGCACGACCTGGCGCGCCACGAAGGAGTTACACGCGATGAGCCGTCCGCTGCGCTCTCGGACCTCGACCCACGGCCGCAACATGGCCGGTGCCCGCGCCCTGTGGCGCGCGACCGGCATGGGCTCCGAGGACTTCGGCAAGCCGATCATCGCGATCGCGAACTCGTACACGCAGTTCGTCCCCGGGCACGTGCACCTCAAGGACATGGGCGACCTCGTCGCGGGCGCCATCCGCGAGGCCGGCGGTGTGGCCAAGGAGTTCAACACGATCGCCGTGGACGACGGCATCGCGATGGGCCACGCGGGGATGCTCTACTCGCTGCCCAGCCGCGACCTGATCGCCGACTCCGTCGAGTACATGGTCAACGCGCACTGCGCGGACGCGCTCGTGTGCATCTCCAACTGCGACAAGATCACGCCCGGCATGCTCAACGCGGCGCTGCGGCTGAACATCCCGGTGATCTTCGTGTCCGGCGGGCCCATGGAGGCCGGCAAGGCCGTCGTCGCGGACGGCGTGGCGGCCACGCCGCTCAACCTCATCAACGCGATCAACTACTCGGCCGACGACAACGTCTCGGACAAGGCGCTCGACGCCGTCGAGGAGAACGCGTGCCCCACCTGCGGGTCGTGCTCGGGCATGTTCACGGCGAACTCGATGAACTGCCTCACCGAGGCGCTCGGCCTCTCGCTGCCGGGGAACGGCTCGACGCTGGCCACGCACGCGGCCCGTCGTGAGCTGTTCCTGGAGGCCGGTCGCACGATCGTCGACCTGGCGCGCCGCTACTACGACGACGAGGACGACACGGCGGCGCCGCGCGGCATCGCGACCAAGGCGGCGTTCGGCAACGCGATGGCGCTCGACGTCGCGATGGGCGGCTCGACCAACACCGTGCTGCACATCCTCGCCGCCGCGCAGGAGGCGGAGATCGACTTCACGCTCGCGGACATCGACGCGATCTCGCGCCGTGTGCCGTGCCTGGCGAAGGTCGCACCGAACCATCCGAGCTTCCACATGGAAGACGTCCACCGCGCCGGAGGCATCCCCGCTCTCCTCGGCGAGCTCGACCGCGGCGGCCTGCTCGACCACGACGTGACGTCGGTGCACACGCCGACGCTGCGGGCCTGGCTCGACGACTGGGACATCCGCGGCGGCAGGGCTACGGACCGTGCGCGCGAGCTGTTCCTCGCGGCGCCGGGCGGCGTGCGGACCACGCAGGCCTTCTCGACGACGAACGTGTGGGCATCGCTCGACACGGACCCGGTGGACGGCTGCATCCGCGACGTCGCGCACGCGTACACGGTCGAGGGCGGGCTCGCGGTGCTGCGCGGCAACCTCGCCGACGACGGCGCGATCATCAAGACCGCGGGCATCGACCCCGACGTCTTCCACTTCGTGGGGACCGCGCTCGTGTGCGAGTCGCAGGACGAGGCGGTCGAGAAGATCCTCACCAAGCAGGTCCAGCCCGGCCACGTGGTGGTCGTGCGGTACGAGGGCCCCGCGGGCGGCCCGGGCATGCAGGAGATGCTCTACCCGACGTCGTTCATCAAGGGTCGCGGCCTGGGCAAGGTCTGCGCGCTCATCACGGACGGCCGGTTCTCGGGCGGCTCGTCGGGCATCTCGGTCGGCCACGTGTCGCCCGAGGCCGCGGCCGGCGGCACCATCGGCCTGGTCGAGGACGGCGACGAGATCGAGATCGACGTCGAGTCCCGGCTCATCCGCGTCAACGTGCCCGACGAGGTGCTCGCTGAGCGCCGCGCCAAGATGGAGTCCTCCGAGACGCCGTGGCAGCCGAAGGACCGCGACCGCTACGTGTCCCCGGCGCTCCAGGCGTACGCCGCGATGGCCACCTCCGCCGACCGCGGCGCCGTCCGCGACGTCACGCGCCTCCGCCGCGGCTGACCCGATCCGGTCCGTCCCGCGGTCAGGCGCTGCCGGTCAGGCGCTGCGCGTCCTGCCCCGGGGCGCCGTGCTGCGACATGCGCCGCGCACGTCGGCCCCGGGCGACCTCGGTCGCGAGCGCGTCGAGCGGCTGGGCGAGCGGCGCGAGCGGGTCGACGAGCTCGTCGAGCCACGCGCGCACGTCGGCGAGCGCCTCGTGGTCGAGCCCGTGGATCCGTCGCGTGCCCTCGGTCCGCACGGTCAGCAGGCCCGCCTCGCGGAGCACGCCGAGGTGCTGCGACACGGCGGGCTGCGACACGGGCCGCACGGGCTGCACGCGGTGCACGAGCTCGCCGACCGACTGCTCCTGCGCCGCGACCAGGCGCAGGAGCACGCGGCGCAAGGGGTGGCCGAGCGCGTCGAGTGCCGCCTCGGCCGGCAGGGGACGCGCGTTCACGCGGTCGGCGTCTCCTCGGTCGGCGTCTCCTCGGTCGACGGCTGCGAGGGGTCGACGGTGTAGAAGGTGACGGTGCGGTCCCCGGCCGCCTGCATGGCCCGGGCGTCCTCGCCCGCCGCGACCGCTGCTGCGGTCCACCCCAGGGCGGCCGTGCGCACGAACGCCCTGCCGTCGGCCGTCAATGCGTACCCGGCGCCGTCGTCGGGGTCGACGGGCTCGCCCGTGTCCAGGTGCAGGCCCAGACCGAGCAGCGCGAGGTCCCACCCGACACCGACGGCACCCGGGCCGTACTGCGCCCAGAACCCGGGGTCGACGGGCGCCTCGTGGCGAAGCTCGAGGGTCGTCCCGGCGCCGTCGTCGACCGGCGTGAGCTCGACCTCGACCCACGACACCTGCGGCCCCATCTCCCACGTGAGCGCGAGCAGCCGCGGCGCGTCGCACCGCTCGACCACGCCCGAGGCGTTCCCCGTGAGCGAGTAGCGCCCGCCGACGCGCAGGTCACCGCTGACGGGCAGGAACCACCGGGGGATGCGCTGCGGGTCGGTGAGCGCGTCCCACAGGTCGGCCGGGTCGGTGGCGTACGTGCGGCGGGCGACCGCGACGCGCGTCGGCGCACCGGCACGCTCGCCGGTGCGCACCTCGCGCGTGACGAGCCCCGCGGTGGCGATCGGATCGACCGAGATGGTCATGGCGAACCCCTTTCATAAGCAGCGCCTTATGATTACACGCCAGCCGCGCGACGGAAATGGTCGGTCCCCGGTCGGCCGGGCTTCACGTGCTCGTCACCGGCCGCTCGCTCCCCGCTACGCGGACGGCGTCGGGCTGTGCAAGGACCGCGTGCTCCCACGCACGCCGGACGGCAGGCTCGCGCCGCCCACGTCGGTCGTCCGCGACGCGCACCGCGAGCACCTGACCGTGCACGCGTGGACGTTCCGCCGCGAGAACACGTTCCTGCCGACGGACCTGCGTCGCGGCGACGACCCCGCGGGCACGGGCGACCTCGCCGCCGAGCTGCGGGCGTTCGTCGGCGCAGGCGTCGACGGGCTGTTCACCGACAACCCGGACGTCGCGGTCGCGGCGCTCGGCGCCCGCCCGTAGCGCGGTGCGGCCCCTGCTCCTACGGTGGGCGCATGACCGATCTGGGTGCACCCGACGTCAAGCCACGCTCGCGGCAGGTGACCGACGGGATCGAGGCGACGGCGGCGCGCGGCATGCTGCGCGCCGTCGGCATGGGCGACGAGGACTTCGCGAAGCCGCAGATCGGCGTCGCGAGCTCATGGAACGAGATCACGCCGTGCAACCTCTCGCTCGACCGGCTCGCCAAGGCGGTCAAGGCGGGGGTGCACGCGGGCGGCGGCTACCCGCTCGAGTTCGGCACCATCTCGGTCTCGGACGGCATCTCGATGGGCCACGAGGGCATGCACTTCTCGCTCGTGAGCCGCGACGTGATCGCCGACTCGGTCGAGACCGTGATGATGGCCGAGCGGCTCGACGGATCGGTGCTCCTGGCCGGGTGTGACAAGTCGCTGCCCGGCATGCTCATGGCCGCGGCGCGGCTCGACCTCGCGTCGGTGTTCCTGTACGCGGGCTCGATCATGCCGGGCTGGGTCAAGCTGTCCGACGGCACCGAGAAGGACGTGACGATCATCGACGCGTTCGAGGCCGTCGGCGCGTGCGCGCGCGGTCTCATGAGCCTCGAGGACCTCGACCGCATCGAGCGCGCGATCTGCCCGGGCGAGGGGGCGTGCGGCGGGATGTACACCGCCAACACGATGGCGTCGGTCGCCGAGGCGATGGGCATGTCGCTGCCGGGCTCGGCCGCGCCGCCGTCGGCGGACCGGCGCCGCGACCAGTTCGCGCAGCGCTCGGGGGAGGCGGTCGTCGAGCTGCTGCGCCGCGGGATCACCGCGCGCCAGATCATGACGAAGGAGGCGTTCGAGAACGCCATCGCGGTCGTCATGGCGTTCGGCGGCTCGACCAACGCGGTGCTGCACCTGCTCGCGATCGCGCACGAGGCCGAGGTCGACCTCACGCTCGACGACTTCTCGCGCGTCGCGCGTCGCGTGCCGCACCTCGGCGACCTCAAGCCGTTCGGCCGGTACGTCATGAACGACGTCGACCGCGTGGGCGGCGTGCCGGTGATCATGAAGGCGCTGCTCGACGCGGGCCTGCTGCACGGCGACTGCCTGACGGTCACGGGTCGCACGGTCGCCGAGAACCTCGCCGAGCTCGCCCCGCCCGACCCCGACGGGAAGATCCTGCGCGCGCTCGACAACCCGATCCACCGCACCGGCGGGATCTCGATCCTGTCCGGCTCCCTCGCGCCGGACGGTGCGGTCGTGAAGTCGGCGGGGTTCGACTCCGACGTGTTCGAGGGCACCGCGCGCGTGTTCGAGCGTGAGCGGGCGGCGCTCGACGCGCTCGAGGACGGCACCATCCAGGCGGGCGACGTCGTCGTGATCCGGTACGAGGGCCCCAAGGGCGGGCCGGGCATGCGCGAGATGCTCGCGATCACGGGGGCGATCAAGGGAGCGGGGCTCGGCAAGGACGTGCTGCTCGTGACCGACGGGCGGTTCTCGGGCGGTACCACGGGCCTGTGCGTCGGGCACATCGCACCCGAGGCGGTCGACGCCGGCCCGATCGCGTTCGTGCGCGACGGCGACCGCATCCGCCTCGACGTCGCGAGCAGCCGCCTCGACCTGCTCGTGGACGACGACGAGCTCGCGGCCCGCCGGGAGGGCTGGGCACCGCTGCCGCCGCGCTACACGCGCGGCGTGCTGGCGAAGTACGCCAAGCTCGTGCAGTCGGCCAGCAAGGGCGCCGTCCTGGTCTGACCGCCCTGGTCCACGGCCTGGTCTACGGCCTGCTCTACGGCCCTGGTCCGAGCCGCCCTGGGACGGGAACGCCGGGTCGTCAGCCGGTCGCGGACCGGATCAGGCCCCACGCCGCGAGCACGACGGGGGCGCCCTCGTCGCCGCCCGGGAGGTCGAGCCACGGGTCGATCGCGCCCGAGGCAGGGTCGACGAAGCACGCGTCCACGTCGCAGCCCGCGGTGAGCGGTCCGCGGACGGTCAGCCGGCCGCCGACATACCCGAGCAGGTTGGCAAGCCCTGCCACCGGGAGCGGCGTCTTGGTGCCGGTGACCACGTCGAGCAGGGCGTGCGCGCCGGGTTCGGTGGGCGCGACGGCCTCGTCCCACACGAGCACGGTGCGGGCGTCACGCCACGGGTCGCCGTACACGACGTGGGTGTCGTCCCACGTGAACGGCGCCGTCCCGTCGGTCGCGACCGTCCTGACGGCGTACGGCTGGTCGGACGACGAGAAGCCGGTGACGACGTGCGCGTCGTCGGGCGAGTAGCTCGGGTAGGACTCGCTCGGGTAGCCGTCGACCCGCTCGACCGTGCGCGCGCGGCCGTCTGTCAGGGACGCCTCGCGCAGGACGTGCGTGTGCGCCTCGGCGAGCTCGCGGCGGCTGCCGAACGTCAGGCAGCCGAACGTCGCGGCGATGCGTGCGCCGTCGCGCGACCACGCCGCGTCCTGCACCAGGCAGTCGGTGTCGGGGCCGGCGGGCAGCCCTGCGTCGAGCTCGATCCGGGTGGGCGTGCCGCCCGCGAGCGGGATCGACTCGAGCCGGGGGTAGGTGCGCAGCAGGCGCGTCCCGTCGGGCGACAGCCGGACGTTCTCGAGCCGCACGTCGGCGGGCAGGACGAGCCGCACCCAGGTCCCGGTGTCCGCGTCGAGCGCGATCGTCGGGGACGACGCGACGACGAGCGCCGCTCGCTGCACGGTGCGTCGCTCGAGCGAGCCCGGGTCGAGCACCACCGGCCCGCGCACGGCCGCGAGGACCCTCGCGCGCACGTCGTCGGACAG
The DNA here is from genome assembly GCF_001040865.1 of Cellulomonas sp. A375-1. Lineage (NCBI taxonomy): Bacteria > Bacillati > Actinomycetota > Actinomycetes > Micrococcales > Cellulomonadaceae > Cellulomonas > Cellulomonas sp. A375-1. The sequence continues at coordinate 54,430 of NZ_LFKW01000130.1, forward strand.
CCGCACCCCGTCGGGGCCGGTGCTGGCTGCACCGGCGCCTGGGCTGGTCGTGCCGGGTGCGCCCGGTGCCGGTGCGGTCGGCTGTCGCGTCGTCGGCCCAGCGGACGGGGCGGACGCGACCCCAGGGCCTGGCGCCCACAGCGGCTGGGTCGCGTACACGGCGCACGTCGCCGCGATCGCGACGCACGCCCCGATCGCTGCTGCGCGCACGTCGACTCGCCCCACCCCGTCGTGGTCGGCACCCCGGCGCCCCGGCTTGAGGCCCGCGCGACGTGACCGACGCGACGCGTGCGGCCCTCCCGCCTACGGTGGGCTCATGGCCCTGACGCAGCGGGACGCGCCGTGGTGGACGAGAGCTGTGGTGTACCAGGTGTACCCGCGCTCGTTCCAGGACTCGGACGGTGACGGGGTCGGTGACCTGCGCGGGGTGCTGCAGCGCGTCGACCACCTGGCCGAGCTGGGCGTCGACGTCGTGTGGTTCTCGCCCCTGTACCGCAGCCCCCAGGACGACAACGGCTACGACATCAGCGACTACCAGGACGTCGACCCGCTGTTCGGGACCCTCGCCGACCTCGACGAGGTCATCGCGGCGCTGCACGCGCGCGGCATCCGGGTGGTCATGGACCTCGTCGTGAACCACACGTCCGACGAGCACGCGTGGTTCGTCGAGTCGCGCTCGTCGACGGACAGCCCGAAGCGTGACTGGTACTGGTGGCGGCCCGCGCGTCCGGGCATGGACGCCGGCACGCCCGGTGCGGAGCCGACCAACTGGGCCAGCTTCTTCTCGGGCCCTGCCTGGGAGTACGACGAGGCGTCGCAGGAGTACTACCTGCACCTGTTCAGCCGCAAGCAGCCCGACCTCAACTGGGAGAACCCGCAGGTCAGGGACGCGGTCTACGCCATGATGCGCTGGTGGCTGGACCGGGGTGTGGACGGGTTCCGGATGGACGTGATCAACGCGATCTCGAAGGTCGTGCGCCCCGACGGCTCGTTGCCGGACGGCATCACGCACGACGGCCGGCTCGGTGACGGCAGCCCGCACTACCTGTCCGGACCGCGCATCCACGAGTTCGTCGCGGAGATGCGGCGTGAGGTGTTCGCGGGCCGCGACGGCGCGTTCCTGACGGTCGGCGAGACGCCGGGCGTCACGCTCGAGGACGCGCTGCTCTTCACCGACCCGGAGCGCGGCGAGGTCGACATGGTGTTCCAGTTCGAGCACGTCGGGCTCGACCACGGTCCGGGCGGGAAGTTCGACCCGCGACCGCTGCGGCTCACGGACCTCAAGGCGAGCTTCGGGCGGTGGCAGGCGGGCCTGGCCGCGGCCGGGTGGAACTCGCTGTACTGGGACAACCACGACCAGCCGCGGATCGTCTCGCGCTGGGGTGACGACGGCGTCCACCGGCGCGAGTCCGCGACGATGCTCGCGACCGTCCTGCACCTGCACCGGGGCACGCCGTACGTCTACCAGGGCGAGGAGCTCGGGATGACGAACGCGAACCTGACGTCGTTCGACGAGTATCGCGACATCGAGACCCTGAACTACCTCGCGCAGGCGCGCGCCTACCGCACCGACGACGAGCTGCTCGCGGCGTTCGCGGCCATGAGCCGCGACAACGCGCGCACGCCCGTGCAGTGGGACGCGTCGCCGCACGCGGGCTTCACCACCGGGACGCCCTGGCTGGCGGTGAACCCGAACCACGTCGAGATCAACGCGGCGGCCCAGCGTGCGGACCCCCGCTCGGTGTTCCACCACTACAGCCGGCTGATCGCGCTGCGGCACGACGACCCCGTGGTCGCGCTCGGGGACTTCACGATGCTGCTGCCCGACGACGAGCACGTGTACGCGTTCACGCGCGCGCTCGACGACGTCGAGCTGCTCGTGCTGGGCAACTTCACGGGGGAGGACCGCCTCGCGCTCGTCGACCCCGTCTGGACCGACGCCCCGGTGGTGATCGGCAACTACGACGAGGCCCGCGTCGTCGAGGTGCCCGTCCGGCTGCGGCCGTGGGAGGCCCTGGTGCTACGCCGCACCCGGTGAGACGCCCGGGCGGCGCGAGGTACGTCAGCCGCTACGGTCCTCGGCATGGGAAAGGTGCACGAGCGGATCGACGACCGGCTCCGGCGCTTCATCGAGGCGCAGCACGTATTCTTCGTCGCGACCGCCCCCAGCGGACCCGACGGCCACGTCAACGTCTCGCCCAAGGGGATCGGCGGCACGTTCGCGGTGCTCGACGACCACACGGTCGCGTACGTCGACGTCACCGCGTCCGGCTCCGAGACGATCGCCCACATCCGCGAGAACGGCCGCGTGACGATCATGTTCTGCGCCTTCGAAGGGCCGCCGAACATCGTGCGCCTGCACGGCCGCGGGCGTTTCGTGACGCTGTACGACGAGGGCTTCGACGAGCTGCTCGCGCGCTTCGACGGCGGAGTCGACGAGTCGCTCGGCGCGCGCGCCGTCGTCGTCGTCGACGTCGAACGCGTCTCGGACTCGTGCGGGTACGGCGTCCCGTTCATGAGCTACGAGGGCGAGCGTGACCTGCTGCCCGCGTACATGGCCCGCAAGGGCGTCGACGGACGCGCCGAGTACCGGCGGCTGAAGAACCGGACGAGCATCGACGGCCTCCCCGCGTTCGACATGGACGCCCCGGCCGGCGGATAGCGACCCGTCGGCGGTCGGGCGAGGCAGGCGGGTGGGGCGCGGACGCCGGATCGGGTGAACCGGGCCGGACCTGCGCGTATGCCGCCTTGCCGACACGTCGCAACGGCTACGGTTCGCGTGCGGTCCCGGTCCGGGGCTGGGCGGCGAACAGGGGCTGAGTCGATGACCTCCACGCACGAGCTCGCGATCTCCACGCGCGGGTTGCGCAAGACCTACCGGCGGCGCGGCAAGCGCCAGGTCGCGGTCGAGGGTCTCGACCTCGACGTGCCGATCGGTGGCGTGCACGGCTTCCTCGGGCCCAACGGCGCGGGCAAGACGACGACGATCCGCATGCTGCTCGGCCTGGTCCGGGCCGACTCGGGCACGATGCGCGTGTTCGACCAGCCGGTGCCTGACCGGCTGCCGGACGTCGTCCGCCGGGTGGGTGCGATCGTCGAGCAGCCGAAGTTCTTCCCCACGTTCTCCGCGCGCCGCAACCTGACGCTGCTCGCGGGCGGCATCGGGGCCGACCCGAAGCTGGTCGACGTCGTCCTCGCCGACGTCGGGCTCGCCGACCGCTCGCGCGACCGGTACCGGACCTACTCGCTCGGCATGAAGCAGCGGCTCGCGATCGCGGCCACGCTGCTCAAGGACCCGG
>NZ_LFKW01000130.1:57822-69619 GCF_001040865.1 Cellulomonas sp. A375-1
CGGCCTGGCCGACCGCGGCAAGACCGTCCTGGTCTCGAGCCACATCCTGGCCGAGGTCGAGCAGGTCGCCGACACGGTCTCGATCGTCGCGCGCGGTCGGCTCGTCGCGCAGGGCACGGTCGCCGAGCTCATCGGGCGGCAGGCCGGCACGACCGTGCGGGTCGGCGTCGAGGTGCCGGGCACCGCGGGCGACCTGCTCGCCGCCCAGGGCTGGGCCGTGCGCCGCGACGGGCACCACCTGCTGGTGGACGGCGCGCCGAGCGGCGCGCGCATCACGGAGGTGCTCGCGCGCGCGGGCCTGTTCGTCGACGAGCTCGTGCCCGTGCGCGTCGACCTCGAGTCGGTGTTCCTCGAGCTCACGGCCGGGCAAGGGCCAGGGACCAGAGCGCCCGATGCGCCCGACCACCAGCACGGTCGTCGTTCCGCGGGGGGTGCGGCATGACCCGCCTGCTGCTGACCGAGCTCTCCCGGTTCTTCTCCCGAGCGCTGCTGTGGGGGCTCGCGTGCGGCGCGCTCGCGCTCGCGCTGCTCGGCCCGTACTCCGCGTGGCAGGCCTCGGGCCCGCCCAGCGCGCAGGACATCGCGTTCGCGCAGGAGCAGGTCGACGCGTTCGAGCCCATGAGCCCCGAGGATCTCGAGACCTGCCTCGCGGAGGAGCAGCAGTACTTCGAGGACTTCCCCGACGAGAAGCCCGACGACTTCGTGAGCGGCTGCACCTGGGAGCCGACGCTCGCGGACTACCTGCCGTACCGCCACTACTTCGACTCCGACGCGCTCGGGGTCGTCACGGGCATCGCGCTCCCGCTCGCCCTGGTCGCACTCGTCATGGGCGCGAGCTTCGTCGCGGCGGAGTTCTCCACGGGCTCGATCGGCAACTGGCTCACGTTCGCCCCGCGGCGCGGCCAGGTGTACGCGAGCAAGCTCACCGCCGCGGCGCTGGGGACGCTGCCGACCGCGCTCGTCGCGCTCGCGGTGCTCGTCGGCGGGACGTGGGCGGCGTTCGCCGTCAACGACGCGATGCACGCTCCCGCGAGCCGCGGGGAGGGCACCAGCACCGTCGCGGACCTGCTCCAGGTCGGCGGACGCACCGCCGCCCTGGTGGTGGGGGTCGCGCTGCTCGGCGGGGCGCTCGGGTTCCTGCTCCGGCACACCGCCGCCGTGCTCGGCGCGATCGTCGGCTGGGTCGCGGTCGTCGAGGGTTACGTCGCGGCCATGGTCCCCGGTCTGCGGCCCTACCTGCTCAACCTCAACGTCGACGCGTGGGTCAACGGCGGCACGACGTACTGGGTCGAGAGGTGCGCACCGGACCCCGACCAGGGCAACGCCATGGTCTGCGACTCGGTCACGCACGTCGTGAGCCAGACCCACGGAGCGGTCGTGCTCGGCGTCGTCGGCGTGGTCGCCGTCGCCGTCGCCTGGCTCGTGTTCCGCCGCCGCGACGTGTCCTGACCTGCGCGAGCACCGTTGCGCCGTTCGGGCGAACCCTGCCCGCCCGGCTCGCGCGCGCCGGGATGCGCGCCGTTGTCACCAGGGACGACCCCGGAGGCCCCCATCAGCATGACCGAACCGGCCATCTCGACCCGTGGCCTGCGCAAGACCTACCGGAGGTTCGACCTCTCGCAGGTCGTCGCGGTCGAAGGGCTCGACCTCGACGTGCCGGCGGGCGGTGTGCACGGCTTCCTCGGGCCGAACGGCTCGGGCAAGACGACGACGATCCGGATGCTGCTGGGGCTGGCGCGTCCGGACGCGGGGCAGATCCACCTGTTCGGCCGGCCGGTGCCCGAGCGGCTGCCCGAGGTCGTCGGCCGGATCGGCGCGATCGTCGAGCAGCCGAAGTTCGTGCCGATGTTCTCCGCGCGCCGCAACCTGCGGATCCTCGCCACGGCCATCGAGGTGCCCGAGACCACGGTCGAGGACGTGCTCGAGCGGGTCGGGCTGCGCGAGCGCGCACGCGACCCGTTCCGCCGGTTCTCCCTCGGCATGAAGCAGCGCCTCGCGATCGCGGCCACGCTGCTCAAGGACCCGGACCTGCTGATCTTCGACGAGCCGACGAACGGGCTCGACCCCGCGGGGATCCGCGAGATCCGCGAGACCATGCGGGCGCTCGCCGACGAGGGCCGCACCGTCCTGGTCTCGAGCCACATCCTCGCGGAGGTCGAGCAGGTCGCCGACACGGTCTCGATCGTCGCGCGCGGGCGCCTCGTCGCCGCGGGTGCGGTCGGGGACCTGGTGCGTGGCCGGGGTCAGGTGCGGGTCGGGGTCGCGGACGTCGCGGCCGCCGTGCCGGTGCTGACGGCGCGCGGGTGGACGGTGCAGCCGGAGGGCGACGGGCTCCTCGTCGGCCGCGGTGACGGCGCGCGTGCCACCGCCAGGGACACTGGCGTGGAAGCCTCCGGCTCGGACGCCACCGGCTCGGACGTCACTGGCGTGGACGCCGCGCGGGTCAACGAGGTGCTCGCCGGTGCCGGGGTGTTCGCGCACGAGATCCGCACGGTCCGCGCCGATCTCGAGTCGGTCTTCCTCGAGCTGACCGCTGACGTCGGGGTCGGCGGGACGCAGCGGCGCCTGCGCAGCCGCTCGCACCAGGAGACCCGATGAGGGCGCTGCTGCGCGCCGAGCTCGCGCGCGTCCGGGCCCGCTCGGTGGTGTGGGGGACGGCGATCATCCTGGTCGTCGCGGGTCTCGGGCTCGTCATCGCGGCCTGGGACGACACCCGCCCGCCGTCGGCGGCGCAGGTCGCTGAGGGCGAGGCGGCGTACGCCGACTACCTGGAGTTCTGGCTCGAGGACCACGACGAGCAGCGGGCGGTGTGCGAGCGGAACCAGGCCAGGGACACGGTGGCGGACTGGGACTGCGAGCGGCTGGACGTGCAGCCCACGCTCGAGGAGTTCCTCGTCCAGGGGTTCCTGCCGTACCGGCCGGGCCTCGTCGAGACGGTCGACGCGCGGTTCGGCCCGGTGGGCTGGCTGCTCGTGGTGGGTCTGCTCGTGATGGGCGTCAGCCTGGTGTCTGCCGACTTCGCCTCCGGAGCGTTCGGGACGTGGCTGACGTTCGCGCCCCGGCGCGGACGCGTGCTGCTGAGCCGCCTGGGCGCCTCGCTCGTCGCGGCGGTCGTCGTCTCGCTCGTCGCGCTCGCCTCGACCGCGGCCGGGATCGTCGGCGTGCTGGTGTGGAACGACGCGCTGAAGTCCGGCGACGGCGCAGCGGCGGCGCTGTTCGCCCAGACCGCGGCTCGTGCGCTCGTCGCGGGCCTGTGGGCCACGACGGTCGCGGTGGGTCTCGCGTTCGCCCTGCGGCACGCCGCGGGGGTCACCGGCCTGGTCGTGTGGTGGGTGGCGGGCATCGAGACCGCGTTGCCGACGATCGTCCCCACCAGCTCCGCGTGGACGCTCGCGACGAACCTGCGCGCCTGGCTCGACGGCGGGACGACGTACGCGGTCGAGTCGTGCTGGGTCGACGAGGTCGGGGTGGACGTCTGCGGGCCTGTCGAGCACGTCGTCACGCAGCTGCAGGGCGGGCTGGTGCTGCTCGCGGTCGCACTCGTGTGCGTGGGGCTGGGTGCGCTCGTCTTCCGCGTGCGCGACGTGAGCTAGGGCGTCTGCAGGTCGACGACGACGCGCACCGGGTCTGCCAGCAGCGTGATCCGGACGGGTCGCTGCGCGTCGAGCCCGACGAACGACTGCGTCTGACCCTCGAACGTCAGCGGCCGGGTCACCTGCTGCACACCGCCGGTCCCCATGACGTCGTGGTCGAGCTCGTCGTGACCGGTGTCCATGGGGTAGGCCGTGCCGAGGAGGACGACCTGCAGCGTCGCGTCGCCGGCGACGTCGAGGACCTCGCCGCTGGGGTCGTCGACCGCCTCGTCGACGTAGCCGACGCGCCACCCGGGCAGCCCTTCGCCCGCGAGCTCGTACACGACGCGCTCGTAGCCGTCGTGCACCCCGATCCGCACGTCGACGACCGTGAGCCGGCCGTCCTGCGGCAGCTGCGAGAGCTCGGTCCCCGGCGCGGTGAAGGCGCCGCCCGTGGGCGCCGACGTCGGGGGAGACGTGGGCTCGGTCGACGCGCCCGGGGTGGGCGGCGTGCTCGTCGGCGTGCTCACGAGGGTCGGCGTCGGCGACGGCGTCCCGGCCTGGTCGTCGTCGGACGCGCCGCAGCCGGCCAACGTGAACGTGGCCGCCGCGAGCACCGCGACAGGCGCCGCCCACCGTCGGGCGGTCGGGCTCGTCGTGCGCATGCGTCCTCCGTCGCTCGAGCTGCGTGCCGGACCTGCGTGCCGGCCGCCATCCGTTCTCCGCTGTCACCGTAGGACCTCGCGTCCGGCGGCGAGGCCAGGAGCGCGCGACGGGCCTGACGAGCTCGGAGCCTATCCGCTATGCGGGCACGTGAGCCACGATGTGAGACGGCGTGGCGGGGACGTGACATGCAACCGACGCAGGCGTAACCTCGCCTCCGTGCAGACGATCCTCGTAGTACTTCCTGAGCGCGCCGGCTGAGGCCAGCAGTCCAGGCTTCGTCAGCGCGCTCACCCCTCGCACCGTCGGCAGCAGCCCGACGCGAGGGGTTTTCTGTTTTCACCGACTTGCTCTCACCGACCGACTCTCACTGACCGGCACCACCAGCACCACCACGCAGCACCCCGCAACCAGCAGCAGGGAGACACCGATGGTCCAGGGCCCCCACCCGGCACCGCCGCGGATGCCCGCGAGCCCCGCCGTGGTCGGCGCGACGGCGCGGCCCGCGCCCGCAGTCCCGACCCCCGCCGTCCCGTCGACGAAGCCCGTCCCGCCGACGAAGGTCGTCGAGCAGGTCTCGGGCGCGAAGTCGATCGTCCGCTCGCTCGAGGAGGCCGGGGCCGAGGTCGTCTTCGGCATCCCGGGCGGCGCGATCCTGCCGACGTACGACCCGCTCATGGACTCGACCCGGCTGCGCCACATCCTCGTGCGTCACGAGCAGGGCGGCGGGCACGCGGCCACCGGCTACGCGGCCGCGACGGGCCGCGTGGGCGTGTGCATGGCGACGTCCGGGCCGGGCGCGACGAACCTCGTGACCCCGATCGCCGACGCGAACATGGACTCGATCCCGCTGGTCGCCATCACCGGGCAGGTCGGCGCCGCGATGATCGGTACGGACGCGTTCCAGGAGGCCGACATCGTCGGCATCACCCTGCCCGTGACCAAGCACAACTACCTCGTCACGGACCCCGACGACATCCCGCGCGTGATCGCCGAGGCGTTCCACGTCGCGTCGACCGGGCGCCCGGGCCCGGTGCTCGTCGACATCGCGAAGTCCGCGATGCAGGCGCAGACCACGTTCACGTGGCCGCAGGAGATCTCGCTGCCCGGGTACCACCCGGTGACCAAGCCGCACGCCAAGCAGATCCGCGAGGCCGCGCGGCTGCTCGCGACCGCGCGTCGGCCCGTGCTGTACGTCGGCGGCGGAGTGATCCGGGCCGGGGCCGCCGCGCAGCTGCGCGCGCTCGTCGACGCGTCCGGTGCCGCGGTCGTCACGACCCTCATGGCCCGCGGCGCGCTGCCCGACACCCATCCGCAGCACCTGGGCATGCCGGGCATGCACGGGACGGTCGCGGCAGTCGCGGCGCTGCAGAAGTCGGACCTGATCGTCGCGCTCGGTGCGCGGTTCGACGACCGCGTGACCGGCAAGCTCTCGTCGTTCGCGCCGTACGCGACCGTGGTGCACGCCGACATCGACCCCGCGGAGATCGGCAAGAACAAGGCGGTCGACGTGCCGATCGTCGGCGACCTGCGCGAGGTCCTGACGGACCTCCTGCCCGAGCTCGAGCGCGAGCACGCGCAGCACGGCAAGCCGGACCTCGAGGCCTGGTGGCGCCAGCTCGACGCGTGGCGCGAGACGTTCGGGCTGGGCTTCGACGAGCCCTCCGACGGTCACCTCGCACCGCAGTACGTCATCCAGCGCATCGGCGAGCTCACCGGACCCGAGGCGACGTACGTCGCGGGCGTGGGGCAGCACCAGATGTGGGCCGCGCAGTTCATCAAGTACGAGCGGCCCAACTCGTGGCTCAACTCCGGCGGCCTGGGCACCATGGGCTACGCGGTGCCCGCGGCCATGGGTGCCAAGGTCGGCGAGCCGGACCGCACGGTCTGGGCGATCGACGGCGACGGCTGCTTCCAGATGACCAACCAGGAGCTCGCGACCTGCGCGATCAACGACATCCCGATCAAGGTCGCGGTCGTCAACAACTCCTCGCTGGGCATGGTGCGCCAGTGGCAGACGCTGTTCTACGAGTCGCGGTACTCGAACACCGACCTGCACACGGGCCACGACACCGTGCGCATCCCGGACTTCGTCAAGCTCGCGGACGCGTACGGCTGCGTCGGGCTGCGCTGCGAGACGAAGGCGGACGTCGACGCGACGATCAAGCGCGCGCTCGAGATCGACGACCAGCCGGTCGTCGTCGACTTCACCGTCTCGCGGGACGCGATGGTGTGGCCGATGGTCGCGGCAGGCCTGAGCAACGACGACATCCAGTACGCGCGGGGCATCTCCCCGGCGTGGGACCGGGAGGACTGAGCGGAATGCAGCGGAAGTTGAGGGCCGCAGCGAAGCAAGGCGCTCGGCTGCAGCGGAATGCAGCCTCAGGCCGACCGACGGGAACAGGGGACTGACATGAGCCGCCACACCTTGTCCGTGCTCGTCGAGAACAAGCCCGGCGTGCTCACGCGCGTCGCCGGCCTGTTCGCGCGCCGGGCGTTCAACATCCACTCGCTCGCGGTCGGCCCGACCGAGCACGAGGAGATCTCGCGGATCACGGTCGTCGTGGACGTCGACGAGCTCCCGCTCGAGCAGGTGACGAAGCAGCTGAACAAGCTCATCAACGTCATCAAGATCGTCGAGCTCGAGGACGCCGCGTCCGTCCAGCGCGAGCTGCTGCTCGTCAAGGTCAAGGCCGACGTCACGCAGCGCACCTCGGTGCTCGAGGTCGTCCAGCTGTTCCGCGCGCACGTCGTCGACGTCGTGCCGGACACCGTCGTGATCGAGGCGACCGGCTCGCCGGGCAAGCTCGACGCCCTGCTGTCGGCCCTCGAGCCGTTCGGGATCCGTGAGATCGTGCAGTCCGGCACCGTGGCCATCGGCCGCGGGTCCCGCTCGATCACGGACCGGGCGCTCGAGCGCGTCTCGCGCTCCGCCTGATAGACCACCGTCCAGACGCACGCTCGCGTGCTTGCCTCACCGTTCGATCCCCGAACGTCCACCTGAAGGAGAGACCCACCGTGGCCGAGCTGTTCTACGACGACGACGCCGACCTGTCGATCATCCAGTCCAAGAAGGTCGCCGTCGTCGGCTACGGCAGCCAGGGGCACGCGCACTCGCTCAACCTGCGCGACTCCGGCGTCGACGTCACCGTCGGCCTGCGCGAGGGCTCGCCGTCCCGCGCCAAGGCCGAGAACCAGGGCCTCAAGGTCGCCACGGTCGCGGAGGCCGTCGCGGGTGCCGACGTCGTCGTCATCCTGGCGCCGGACCAGGTCCAGCGCATCGTCTACCGCGACGAGATCGAGCCGAACCTCAAGGACGGCGCCGCGCTCGTCTTCGGGCACGGCTTCAACATCCGCTTCGGCTACATCAAGCCGGCCGCGGGGCACGACGTGCTCATGGTCGCCCCCAAGGGCCCGGGTCACCTCGTGCGTCGCGAGTACGTCGACGGTCGTGGCGTGCCGGTCATCGTCGCGGTCGAGCAGGACGCGTCGGGCTCGGCGTGGGAGCTCGCGCTCTCGTACGCCAAGGCGATCGGTGGCCTGCGTGCCGCCGGCATCAAGACGACGTTCACCGAGGAGACCGAGACCGACCTGTTCGGTGAGCAGGCCGTGCTGTGCGGTGGCGTCTCGCAGCTCATCCAGTACGGCTTCGAGACGCTGACCGAGGCGGGCTACCAGCCCGAGGTCGCCTACTTCGAGGTGCTCCACGAGCTGAAGCTGATCGTCGACCTCATCTGGGAGGGCGGCATCACCAAGCAGCGCTGGTCGGTCTCCGACACGGCCGAGTACGGCGACTACGTCTCGGGCCCGCGCGTCATCACGCCGGACGTCAAGGCGAACATGGGCCAGGTGCTCGCGGACATCCAGTCCGGCGCGTTCGCGGAGCGCTTCATCAACGACCAGGACGCGGGCGCGCCCGAGTTCAAGGCGCTGCGCGAGAAGGGCCAGAACCACCCGATCGAGCCGGTCGGCCGCGAGCTGCGCAAGCTGTTCGCGTGGGTCAAGCCGTCGGACTCGGACTACACCGAGGGCAGCGCCGCGCGCTGACCTGAGCCTCACGCACGACGAGAGCGCGGCGCCCAGACTCGGGTGCCGCGCTCTCGTCGTCCCCGCGCGTGCCGGACGCGTTCGTCGGGCAGGATGGGCGCACCGGTCCGGCGACGAGGGGTGTGGCATGAGCACGTACGACGACACGGTCGACCCGGCCGACGAGCACGCCGACATCGCCACGGACGGTGACGAGCGCATCACCGCGTTCTGGCAGGCGGCGCGCGGACACGTGGGCTTCGGCAAGCTCGAGGGGGTCGTCGGCGCGGTGCCCCTGGACGTCGTCCCGCCGCCGTCGTTCTCGTACGGCGAAGGCGCGGAGGCCGACGACGCGGTGCGCGCGATCCTCGCGCAGCAGCGCACGTCGGCGAGCACCGCGCGCGACGAGTTCGGCGAGGGCGACGAGCTGCCGCGCGTGGGCGACCTCGCGATCGTGCTGGACAGCGCGGGGGAGCCGCGCGCCCTGGTCCGCACGACGGCCGTGACCGTCACCGACGAGTCGGTCCAGGAGAGCTACGAGCTCGTCTACCCGACGCGCGGCCCGACGCCGGCGATCGACTGACGGGGCCCCCTGCGGCGGCCGGTGCCTGTGGCCGCATCGTGAGATGGACAGTCCGGGGAATGGGACGCGCGGTTAGGCTCAGGACATGAGCAGCAGCGCCACCGCCCGTGACATCAACCTCGCCGTCGTCGCCGGAGACGGCATCGGCACCGAGGTCGTCGAGCAGGGCCTGCTCGTCCTGGACTCGGTCCTGTCGGGCTCGGGCGTCGGGGTCGCGACGACGGACTTCGACCTGGGCGCTCGCCGCTGGCACGCCACCGGCGAGACGCTGACGGACACCGACCTCGAGGCGATCCGCACGCACGACGCGATCCTGCTCGGCGCGATCGGCGACCCGAGCGTCCCCTCGGGCGTGCTCGAGCGCGGCCTGCTCCTCAAGCTCCGCTTCGCCCTGGACCACTACGTGAACCTGCGCCCCGGCAAGCTCTTCCCGGGCGTGACCGGACCGCTGGCGAACCCCGGCGAGGTCGACTTCGTCGTCGTCCGCGAGGGGACCGAGGGCCCGTACGTCGGCAACGGCGGCGCGATCCGCGTCGGGACGCCGCACGAGGTCGCGAACGAGGTCAGCGTCAACACCGCGTTCGGCGTCGAGCGCGTCGTGCGTGACGCGTTCGCCCGTGCCGCCGCGCGTCCGCGCAAGAAGCTCACGCTGGTCCACAAGCACAACGTCCTGGTGCACGCCGGCCACCTGTGGCGCCGCACGGTCGAGGCCGTCAACGCCGAGTTCCCGGACGTGACGGTCGACTACCTGCACGTCGACGCCGCGACGATCTTCCTGGTGACGAACCCGAGCCGGTTCGACGTGATCGTCACGGACAACCTGTTCGGCGACATCCTCACGGACCTCGCGGCGGCCATCACGGGCGGTATCGGCCTCGCGGCCAGCGCGAACATCAACCCGGACCGCACGGCGCCGAGCATGTTCGAGCCCGTGCACGGCTCCGCGCCCGACATCGCGGGTCAGGGCAAGGCCGACCCGACGGCCACGGTGCTGTCGGTCGCGCTCCTGCTGGACCACCTGGGCCTGCACTCGCAGGCCCGCACGGTCGAGGACGCCGTGGCGGCCGACCTGGCCGAGCGCGGCTCCGCCGAGCGAGTACGTTCGACGGCCGAGGTGGGCAAGGACCTCGCCGCGCGCGTCGCCGGCTGAGGTCGCACCCCGTCCCACCGAAGGCCGTCGCCGGGTACCGTCAGACCAGTCCCAGGTGAAAGGCCCCACCATGAGCACCGTCGCTTCCTCCACGTCGGCCGACCTCTTCGAGGTGCACGCGTCGGCGAACCCCGTCCCCGCCGACGAACGAGCCGAACTGCTCGCCGCGCCGCGCTTCGGGACCGTCTTCACGGACCACATGGCCCGCGTGTCCTACTCGCAGGCGGACGGCTGGCACAGCCGCCGCGTCGAGCCGTACGGCCCTCTCCAGCTCGACCCCGCCACCGCGGTGCTGCACTACGGCCAGGAGATCTTCGAGGGTCTCAAGGCGTACCGGCACGCCGACGGCTCGGTCTGGACGTTCCGGCCGCAGGCCAATGCCGAGCGCTTCGCGCGGTCGGCGTACCGGCTCGCGCTGCCGCAGCTGCCCGAGGCCGACTTCCTCGGCTCGATCGAGGCGCTCGTGCGCACCGACCTCGCGTGGGTCCCCACGGGCGAGGAGACGAGCCTGTACCTGCGGCCCTTCATGTACGCCTCCGAGCCGTTCCTCGGCGTGCGGCCCTCGCTCGAGGTCGAGTACCTGGTGATCGCCTCGCCCGTCGGCCCGTACTTCTCCGGCGGGGTCAAGCCCGTGGCGATCTGGGTCGACCAGGAGCTGCACCGCGCGGGTGCGGGCGGCACGGGTGCGGCCAAGTGCGGCGGCAACTACGCGGCGAGCCTGCTGCCCCAGCAGCTCGCGTACGACCAGGGCTGCGAGCAGGTGTGCTTCCTCGACGCGTCGACGAACACGTACCTCGAGGAGCTCGGCGGGATGAACGTGGTCGTCGTGCACGCCGACGGCTCCGTGGTCACGCCACCGGTGTCGGGCTCGATCCTCGAGGGCGTGACGCGCTCGTCGATCCTGCAGCTCCTGAGCGACGCCGGGCACGAGGTCGACGAACGTCCCGTGGCCCTCGCCGACCTGCGCGCCGGCCTCGCGGACGGCTCGATCACCGAGGTGTTCGCGTGCGGCACCGCCGCGGTCATCACGCCGATCGGGCGGCTCAAGAGCACCGACTTCGACCTCACGGTCGGTGACGGCGGGGCGGGCCCCGTCACGATGCGCACGCGCGCCGAGCTCACCGACATCCAGTACGGCCGCGCGGCCGACCGGCACGGCTGGCTGCACCGCCTGGTCTGAGGCGACGAAGCACGACGACGAGAGGGGACGCACCTACCCGGGCGTCCCCTCTCGTCGTGCTGTACCGCCCCAGGTCCGTACCGCCCCAGGTCGTGAACCGCCTCAGGTCGTGAACCGCCTCAGGTCGTGACGACCGCCGTCGTGCGCGCGAGCACGCCGGACAGCAGCGACCAGATCGCGACACCGATCAGCAGGTTGACCAGACCGGTGCACAGCGCCGACGTCGTGTCGTCGGTCCACGTCAGCGGCAGCAACGCCGCGACGACGATGCCGAGCGCGAGGATCCAGCCGAAGAACGCGCGAGGGCGGGGCGTCGAGACGACGAGCAGGTGCAGCAGCGCGGCCGCGGCGATCGCCGCGACGAAGCCCGCGAGCCCGTACGCGAGGTAGTCGTTCTCGACCCCGGCGGGGTCCTTGACGACGAGGTCGACGTCGAGGATCGACTGGAGGACGAGCACGCCGACCACGCCGACGAGCGCGGCGACGAGCGCGGTCGCGAACGCGCCGCCCCAGAACGGGCCGGCCCGCAGCACGACTCGCGACCGTGGCGGCGGCGTCGGCCCGGGTGGTGCCCACGCCGGGGGAACGGCGCCGGCCGGGGAGCCGGCCGGGGTCACGGCGGG
>NZ_LFKW01000131.1:0-2863 GCF_001040865.1 Cellulomonas sp. A375-1
ATGGCATCGACTACTTGGCACACTGTTGAGTTCTCAAGGAACAGACGCTCTTCCGTCCCGGGCTTTCGACCCGTTCAGGAGGCAACCTCTCTAACTTAGCGGTTCGAGTCCCGCTCGTCAAACCGCCTGTTCGGCGATCATCGGTTCGGATCTCTCCCGCATCCGGCGCAGCTCACCAGGCCGGCGACATGGTCGTCGGTGGAGTGATGCTCCGGGGGGTGTCGCCTGCGGGACCAGCCATCGCGGTGCGTTCCGCGGTGTCCGTTCCTCCCTGCCGGGCGACATCGAGAACATTACGCAGCCCCTGGCGCCGAGGGCAAATCCGTGACGTGGTGACGCCGGTCACCGTCCCCAGATCCGCATGATCACCGGCCGGGACATCGTTCCGCGGCCTCCCTGCGGTGGCCGCGAGCCCTCCGAGCGCTGGCCGCGAGCCTCCGAGCGCCCTCGGCGAGCGGCGTGGCGACCCGTGGCCAGGCGTCGAGCGGGGTCAGTACAGCGCGCTCGCCATGGCTCGCCGTGCCGCGACGACGCGCTCGTCCTCGCCGCCGATCACCTCGAAGAGGTCGACCAGTCGGATCCGGATGCGCTCACGGTCGTCGCCCGCCGTCACGCGCAGGAGGTCGATCAGCCGGTCGAACGCGTCGGTGACCTTGCCGCCCAGCACGTCGAGGTCGGCGACCGCGAGCTGCGCGTCGACGTCACGGGGCGCGTCGGCTGCGGCGGAGCGGACCGCGGCCAGGTCCATCCCGCGGGTGCGCGCCAGGAGCGCGACCTGCGCCAGGCCGGCACGGGCCTCGTGGTCGCGCGGGTTCTCGCGCAGCGCCTGCTCGTACGCGGCCGTCGCGGCGTCGAGGTCGTCTCGCTCGATCGCGTCGTACGCGGCCTGGTGCAGCGGCGGGAGCTCGGGCTCGGACGCCTCGGGCGCGGGGGCCTCACCCGGGGTGACCGTCGCGGTCAGACCGTTGGCGGCGGCGGCCTCGAGCACCTGGTCGATCACCGGGCGGATCTGCTCGCGCGGGGCGGCGCCCTGGAAGAGCGGGACCGGCTGCCCGGCGAGCACCGCGGCGACCATCGGCACGGACTGTGCCTGGAAGGCCGCGGCGATCTGCGGGTTGGCCTCGGAGTCGACGCGGGCAAGGAGCCAGCGGCCCGCGTCCTCGTCGGCCAGCGCAGCCAGGTCCGCAGCGACCTGCTGGCTCGCCTGGGACCACGTCGCCCACAGCACGACGAGCACGGGGTGCTCCGTCGAGCGCCGCACGAGCTCCGGGAACGAGGCCTCGTCGACGTCGACGACGTACGCACCGGCCGGCGGCAGCCCGCCCGGGGTGCCGGGCGCGGGGGTCGGTCGCGCGAGCGCGGACAGGTCGACTGCCCCCCGCACGTCGAGCCGGGGTCGCTGGGGATCGGTCTGGGCCATCTCGTCGTCCTTCGTCGTGCTGATCGTTCTCGGCCGGCCCGGTCCGGGCGTGTGGCGCGGTCCGGGCCTGGTGCGCTGCGGTGTCCCTTGCCGTGCTCCGTGCCCGTCGCGGCAGCCCGACGCGCACGACCGATCGTGTCAGGACGCCGTCACGGCCGTCACCACGAGCTCGCCCGCGAGGACCTGGACCTGAGCGTCGGACCCGGTGGGCGGGACGTACAGCACGACGATCCCGGTGAAGGTGCGCTTGGACTCCTTCGCGGCCGACGTCGCGCCCGCGAGCGCGGCGTAGAACGGGTCGGACAGCCCGATCGTCGCGCCCTCGAGAGTCACGGTCATGCGCGAGACCGCCGTGAACGTGCCCGTGACGATCGCCCCGCCGTCGACCGTGCGCAGCGCGGTCGCGGGGGTCGGGTCCATCGTGTAGCTCGTCGCGGCCGTGCCCGCCGAGCCGATGCCCGACCGGGCCTCGGCTCGCATGTCCTCCAGCTCCTGCACGAGCGGGCTGGGCGCGAAGCTCGCGGCGTACTGCGACGCCGCGCCGTTGGCCGCGACGTCCATGAACTGCGTCAGGGCGTCCGTCGGCGTCAGCAGCAGGCTCGCGTCGTCCGCGGCGAGCGACTCCGAGCCCGCGTCCGCGGGTGCCGTCGCCGGCATCTGCGAACCGGGCATGAGCCGGGCCCAGCCCCACAGCTTGTAGAGCGCGCGCGGGTCGTCCTGGCGCAGGACGAGGATGCGCTGCGCCTGCAGGTCGTCGGGCTGCTCGGTGACGACCAGCTGGGTGCGCGACCACGTGGTGGTCTGCGGCACGATCATCGCGAGCGCGCTCGTCGGGAGCGCCGTCGGCGGCTTGGCTCCGGCCGTCGCCGAGGCCCGCACGTACTCGGCCGTGCGCATCGCGAGCGCCGGGCCCTCGACGCGCGGCGTGAGCGCGGTCGCGTCGAGCGCCGCGTCCGACGCCGTCAGGAGCTCGCCCAGCGAGGTCAGGACGCGCTCGGACTGCGGCACCGTGAGCGCGGCCGGAGCCACGGCGGGTGCGGGCGGCGGGTCGGGCTGCGGGAGGTCGGGCGCGCAGGCGCCGACGAGCAGCGCGACGATCGCGGTGCCGCCCAGGAGCGTGCTGCGCCGGCGCAGGCGGGCAGTCAGAGGACGAGACGTCGCGCTCATCGGTCGCCCTCCCGCGGCTCGGTGCCCTGGTCGGGCGTATCGGTCGTCTGCCCTCCGGACTCCGGCTCCGCTGCGGCCGGCAGGCCCCATGCGCGGCGCCACGCGTCGGCGCGGGACCCCGCCGGGTCCGCGGGGCGCGGGCCTGTCCCCTCCGCGCCCGGGTCGCCGGTCGGTGCCGGACGAGCCGGGGACGACGACGCGTCGGGGTCCGGTCCGCGCGGGATCCAGCCGCCCGGCGTGGGGAGCACCGAGCCTCCGCCCGGCGCTCCACTCACC
>NZ_LFKW01000132.1:0-2618 GCF_001040865.1 Cellulomonas sp. A375-1
CCAGCATGACCCGCCTCGCCGAGCCGACCGCCGCGCCCGTAGCCGAGCCGACGGCCGCGCTCCCGGCCGCGCCGGCCCCGACGCGCGCCGCCGAGCCCGCGCACCGCTCCGCCTCGATGGGCAACCTGGCGTGCGTGGTCGTCGCGACCCTGGCCGCCGGTCGGTCGCCTGGCGGTGCAGGCGAGCCTGCGGGCATAGGCTCGGCACCGATGAGCGACGAGACGATCGAGCCGACCGCGGCCACCGAGACGGTCGAGCCAGCGCCCGAGATCGAGCCGATGCCGCAGGGCGGCAAGCGCGCACCCGAGGCGGAGGACGAGTCCGCCCGAGCCGCGCGGTTCGAGGACGAGGCGCTGGTCTACCTCGACCAGCTCTACGGCGCTGCGCTGCGCATGACGCGCAACCCTGCGGACGCCGAGGACCTGGTCCAGGAGACGTTCACGAAGGCGTTCGCGGCGTTCCACCAGTACAAGCCGGGGACCAACCTCAAGGCGTGGCTGTACCGGATCCTCACGAACACGTACATCAACACGTACCGCAAGAAGCAGCGTGAGCCGCAGCAGTCCCACTCGGAGGAGATCGAGGACTGGCAGCTGGCCCGCGCGGCGTCGCACACGTCCGCCGGGCTGCGCTCGGCCGAGGCCGAGGCGCTCGACCACCTGCCGGACTCGGACGTGAAGGACGCGCTGCAGCGCATCCCGGAGGAGTTCCGCATCGCGGTGTACCTCGCCGACGTCGAGGGCTTCGCGTACAAGGAGATTGCCGAGATCATGGGCACGCCGATCGGGACGGTGATGTCCCGCCTGCACCGTGGCCGCAGCCAGCTGCGCGAGCTGCTCGCGGACTACGCGCGCGAGCGCGGGCTGGTCCCCGCCGCGCACGGCACGGCGGCGCAGGGCTCGTCGGAGGAGGGCGAGTGATGAACGAGGGTCAGGAGACGCTGCGCGAGGGCGTGTGGGAAGAGCCGGCCGGGACGGCGGGACGGTCGTCGTCGGGCTGCGACTGCGACGAGGCCGTCGCGGAGCTCTGGGCGTACCTCGACTCCGAGCTCGAGCCGATCGAGGCCGAGCGGGTCAAGGAGCACCTCGAGAGCTGTGACGGCTGCCTCGGCGAGCACGATGTCGAGCTCGTCGTGAAGAAGCTCGTCAAGCGGTGCTGGGAGCAGGACGAGGCCGCGCCTGCGGACCTGCGTGCCCGGATCCACGCGACGCTCACGGGCGTGCGGGTCACCGAGACCCGAGTCACGCAGACCCGTGTCACGCAGACCGCCGTCACGCAGACCGGCGTCAGCGCGACCCGGATCACCGAGACCCGGATCGTCGAGAGCTGAGACCCGGGTCGGCGACACCCCCTGGACGACGAAGGCCCCGCTGCACCTGAGGTGCGCGGGGCCTTCGTGCGGGTGCGTCGACGACGCCCCGCTGAGCTCAGGGGCTCAGGCGTTGGGGCGCTTGCCGTGGTTCGACGCGCTCCCGGCGCGGGAGCGGCGCTTGCGGCCTCGCTTGCTCATGGGGCTTCCCTTCGTCGGCCTTGGTCACAGAGTTACGTGCCATCGTCCCACACCCGCGGCGGTGACCCGGACGGGGTCCGGCCGCGCCGGAAGCGAGCGTGCCGCCGGTCGTCCCGCCGTCCTGAGGTCGATCCGCTGCCCCGCTGCGAGGCGGTCGCACGTGCGCCGGGCGGAAAACCGTGATCCCGCACCGACCTGCTCAAGTCGGGTATGTCGGTGACCGATGAACTCGAACGTGAGCGCGCCCACGCAGTCCGTCATCCCGTTCCTGCACGCCCTGGCCAGCACGGGCGGCTCCGACCTGCACTGCAAGGTCGGCTCGGCGCCGCGCGTGCGCGTCGACGGCCGGCTCCGCAAGCTGCAGGTGCCGGAGCTGACCCCGGCGGACACCGAGCGCATGCTCGAGGAGGTCCTGCCCGACGACCTCGTCGCGAGCTTCCGCGAGTCGCACGAGGCGGACTTCGCGTACTCGCTGTCTGGCGTGGGCCGGTTCCGTGTCAACGCCTACCAGGCGCGCGGCACCTACGGGCTGGTCTTCCGGCGGGTCGCCGTGGGTGCGCAGTCGCTCGGCTCGCTGGGCATCCCCGAGGTCGTCGGCGAGCTCGCGCTCGAGCCCCGCGGTCTCGTGCTGGTGACGGGCCCGACGGGTTCGGGCAAGACGACGACGCTCGCGTCGATGGTCGACCTGATCAACACGTTCCGCGAGGTCAACATCGTCACGATCGAGGACCCGATCGAGATCCTGCACCAGGACAAGAAGGCGATCGTGTCGCAGCGCGAGGTGCGTCAGGACACCGCGGACTTCACGGTCGCGCTGCGTGCCGCGATGCGCCAGGACCCCGACGTCATCCTCGTCGGCGAGATGCGCGACATCGAGACCGTGCGCGCGGCGCTGTCCGCCGCCGAGACCGGGCACCTCGTCCTGTCCACGCTCCACACGATCGACGCGCCCGAGACGATCAACCGCATCGTCGACTTCTTCCCGCTGCACGAGCAGAAGCAGGTGCGGGTCGCGCTCTCGCAGGCGCTGCGCGGGGTCGTCTCGCAGCGGCTGGTCCGCAAGTCCGACGGCTCGGGCCGGTGCCCGGCGGTCGAGGTCATGGTCAAC
>NZ_LFKW01000132.1:2628-25376 GCF_001040865.1 Cellulomonas sp. A375-1
CACGGCCGAGGCGATCCTCGACCCGCAGAACAACCCGCCGCTGGTCGACCTGATCCGCGAGGGCGACTACTACAAGATGCAGACGTTCGACCAGCACCTGTTCACACTGGTGCGCGACGACGCCATCACGTACGACGAGGCGCTCGCGGCGTCGTCGAACCCGCACGACCTGACCGTCGAGCTGCGCGCCGCGGGCATCGTCGCCTGACCCGGCTCAGGGCGCTGCCGCCGGGACCGCCGGTCTCGGGGCCGCCTGCCCGCTCGTCGTGACGGTCGTGAGCCGGTAGGCAGGGAGGCCGCGCCGTCGGATCAGCCACTCGGCGACCACGACGTTCGGCAGCCAGCACAGGAACGGGACGACGGCGTACGCCTGCGCGAACAGTGCGTCCGCGTCGGGATCGGGCCCGGCGCCGGGCAGCTGGACCGCGATGAGCAGACCGGTCCACGTGCGCAGCGTGACGGCCGCGAACGTCAGCGCGTAGGTGCGCACCATCCACGCCTCGTGGTGCGCGACGTCCCCGCGCCGGATCGCGAGCAGCGCCCGAGCGGCCGACCCGACCCACAGGAACGCGAGCGCACCGAACCCGAAGACCCCGACGAGTCCCGCGGAGTTGGCGGGCAGGATGACGAGCGAGGCCAGCGCGCCGATGCCGACCGCGCCGAGGTAGGCGCGGCCGAGCACGCGGTGGCCGCGCGGCGCGCGCCGGCGCAGCCGCGCCGAGAGCTGGGGGAGCCCGGCCACGAGCGCGAACGCCGACGCCGCGATGTGCACGTAGAGCGCGCCCTGGACCAGCGCCGGTTCGTCGGCGTACGCGGAGGCGAGACCCGCGTCCTCGTCGGCGAGCTCGCGCAGGGTGCCCTGGGCGTACGTGGAGATCGAGATCAGCGCGATCGCGAGCGCGGCGACCGCGAGGACGACGAAGGCGGCACGTGACGGGCGTCGACGCGCCCCGGATGCCGGAGGGTCGGCGTCCCTCCGGTCGGCGAGGTTCGGGTGGGTCGGGTGTCGCTCGGTCATCGGGACCCCTGGCGTCCGGGTGGCATGTGAACGGCTGTCACATTGTGAACGGCGTCAACATAGGACCCGATGTTAATGTCGTCAACATGTCCGCCACGCACCGAGACAGCTACCACCACGGCGATCTGCGGTCGGCGCTGCTGGCCGCCGGGCGCGAGCTCTTGGTCGAGCGCGGGGCCGCGGGGTTCTCGCTGAGCGAGCTCGCGCGGCGCGTGGGGGTCAGCACCGCGGCGCCCTACCGGCACTTCGCGGACCGCGACGCGCTCCTGGACGCGCTGGGCGACGAGGGGTACGGGATCTTCGGCGCCGCGCTGCTGGCGGCGATCGCGGTCGACGACGGTCCGCGCGCTTGGCTGCACCGGATCGGCGTCGCCTACCTGGACTTCGCGCGCGACCACGCCGAGCTCTTCGAGATCATGTTCGCCGACCGGGCCGGTCGTCCGGCGCTCGCCGGCCCGCCCACGTTCGAGCCCCTCGTCACCGCCGTCGCGGCGGCCCAGCGCGACCGCCTGCTGCCCGACGACCAGCCCGTGCCGAGCCTCGCGCGGACGATCTGGGCGATGCTGCACGGGCTCGCCGTGCTCGAGGCGCGCGGGGGCTTGTCGAAGCTCGGCCTGGGTGCGCCGCACGAGACCCTGGTCCGCGAGGCGTTCGCCCTCATGCTCGTCCCGGGATAGACGTCGAACCCGCCCACAACGCGATATATCTTGACCTTGTCCCGGAACGCGATATAGCGTGAGCCAGGACAAGATATATCGCGACAGGGAGTGATCATGGCCACCGAGTCCTGGGTCGTCGCCGGCCCGCAGATCATCGAGATCGAGCACGTCGACTCGCTGCGCGTGCAGCTCGTCGGCGGGCGCGTGGACGTCGTCGCGCACGACGACCCGGGCGTGCGGCTCGAGGTGCACTCGGTCGAGGGGCGCCCGCTCGAGATCGGCCTCGCGGGCGGCGAGCTGCGCGTGGGCTACAGCTTCACGCTCACCGGGTGGGACGGCTTCCTGGAGAAGTTCCGCAACTTCCGGGACAAGGACCGCGCGGACGTGCACATCGCGATCCCGCGCTCGGTCGCCGTCAAGCTCGGCACGGTGAGCGCGGACGGGCTGCTCGTCGGTGTCGTCGAGGACTCGTCGGTCTCGACCGTGTCCGGCTCGGTCGTCACCGACGGCACGCGCGGCCGGCTGTCCGCCAACGCGGTCTCGGGCGAGATCGTCGTGCGCGACCACGGTGGCCCGCTCAAGCTCAACTCGGTGTCCGGCGAGATCGCGGCCTCGGGCGAGCTCTCGCTCGTGCAGGCCAACACGGTCTCGGGTGCGCTCTCGCTCGACGTCACCACGGGCACCTCGTCGGTCACGGCCACGACCGTCGCGGGCGACGTCACGGTCCGCCTGCCCGCAGGCAAGGGCGTGCATGTCAAGGCGCAGTCCGTCTCGGGGCGCCTGGTCGTGGACGGCGAGGAGCACAAGGGGTCCTCACCGGGCCAGCGTCGGGTGGACCTGTCCACGGGCGACGGCGCGTGCTACGTCTCGGCGAGCACCGTGAGCGGCCACGTCACCGTGCTGCGCGGCGAGGTGGCGCGGTGATGGCGCCCGTGTTCGCGCACGGCCAGCTGCGCCTGTACCTGCTGGCGCTGCTCGAGTCCGGCCCCAAGCACGGGTACGAGCTCATCACGGCGCTGTCCGACCGGTTCGGCGGGACCTACCGGCCGAGTGCCGGGACGATCTACCCCCGCCTGGCCCGGCTCGAGGAGGAAGGCCTGGTCTCGCGGTACGACGAGGAGCGCAAGAGCACGTACGCGCTCACGGAGGCCGGCTTCGCCGAGCTGCAGGCTCGCCGCGGCGACCTCGCGGACCTCGAGCAGGGCATCGCCGAGACGGTGCGCGACCGCGCGTCCCAGGTGCGCGAGGACGTGCGCGGTGCGATGCACGGGCTGCGCGCCGACCTCGCGGCCGCGGCGCAGCACGCGCGTGAGCAGGCCGTCCCGCCGTCGCACACCGACGCGCACGCCGCGTCGCACGTGCACCGGGTCGAGGCGGAGCAGCTCGTCCAGCGGTTCCGCGACGACGTGCGGGCCGAGCTGCGCCGCGCCGACGCCGCGGGCCAGGTCGAACGGCTCACGGTCGAGACGTTGCGCACGGTGCTGGACTCCGCGCTGTCCGCGGTGCGCTCCACGCTGCGCTGAGCGCCACCGCTCGGTGGCAGGGAGGAGGCATGGTGCTGGTGCCGTGGCGGGTGCCGCTGCTCCTGCTGTCGTTGACGCTGCTGACCTCAGGCGGCGTCGTCGGGCAGGCCGAGCCAGGCGTGCCACCCCGTGTGCAGGACGAGCCAGGCCATGAGCCCGTACCCGGCCTGGCCGGGCAGGAGCCCGTCGCCTGAGGCGAGGTCGGCGAGCCACTGCTCGTGCGCGGCGAGCGGCGAGTACGTGTCGACGTACGGCACGCGGCGTCGCATGGCGACGTCACCGAAGGCGACCGACAGCTCCGCGAGCTTGTCGCCGTCCTCGACCGCGCCGGGCGGTGGTCCGACGACGAACGCGGGCATGCGCCGCTGCTCGGCGACGTCGAGGATGTTCGCGAGGTTGAGCCGACTGCGGGCGAGCGAGAGGCCCGCGCTCGCGTCGGCCCGTCCCAGCCCGATGACGAGGCGGGTCTCCACGTCCGGCGCCGTCCGCCGGGCGACCTCGTCCTCCCAGCGCTGGCCGAGGGCGGTCGTCGACTCGCCGGGGACGGCGAGCGTGAGCACCGTGAGCGCGTCGGGAGCCTGGGTGCGCGCCGTGACGCGGCCGACCCATCCGAGAGCCTTCGGGTCACCCGCACCGGCGACGAGCTCGTCGCCGATCACCACGAGCCGCAGCTCACCCACTGTTCGTCCCTCCGCGCCCGACGTCCTGCCGCCGACCATCCTCCCAGCGTCCGGCGCGTGCGCCGACGAGCCCGATGGGCGAGTCGCGCACGGCCTGGGCGAGCGTGCGGGCGTTCGGAGCGGGGGAGCGCGTGGTGTCGCGGGAGCGGCGTGCCGTGAGCGGGGCGGAGACCGGGTCGGTCAGAACCGGTGGCTGGGCAGGCTGTGGGTCGCGTCGGACCAGGCGGCCCGGGAGGTCGGCGGGCGGCGTGAGCCGAGACCGTCGCGGTGGATGAGCAGCGACAGGTGGACGGCCGACCAGACGGCGAGGACCACCAGCAGGGCGAGGAACCAGGTCATGGCAGAAAGTCTGCGCCCGGGCAGAACCCGCCGACAGTGGCAGATCCGCCGATGACCGTTGATTTACCGCCAACTCCGCGGCACGATGTCCGCATGCTGCAGACCGTCTCCGTCGTCCTGCTGCCGAACGTCGCGCCCTTCGAGCTCGGGGTCGCGTGCGAGGTGTTCGGCATCGACCGGTCCGACACCGGGGGACCGGTCTTCGACTTCCGCGTGTGCGCGCAGGAGCCCGGTCCGGTCTCGACCAAGGGCGGCGCGTTCGGGCTCTCGGTCGAGCACGACCTCAGCGCGACGCTCGACGCCGACCTCGTCGTCGTCCCGGCGTACGGCGCCGACCCGGCGCGCGTCCCGGACCCGGTGCTCGACGCGCTCTGCGCGGCGCACGCGCGCGGCGCGTGGATCCTGAGCATCTGCAGCGGCGCCTTCGCGCTGGGCGAGGCCGGACTGCTCGACGACCGCGCCTGCACGACCCACTGGATGCACGCGGCCGAGCTCGCGAGCCGGTTCCCTGCCGCACGCGTCGACCCTTCGGTGCTCTACGTCGACGACGACCGCGTGCTCACGAGCGCGGGCACAGCGGCGGGGATCGACGCGAGCCTCTACCTGGTGCGCCGCGAGCTCGGCGCAGCCGCAGCCGCCACCATCGCGCGGCGGATGGTGGTCCCGCCGCACCGCGACGGCGGCCAGGCGCAGTACGTCGACACGCCGCTGCCGTGCGACGCGGACACCCTCGCACCCCTGCTGGCCTGGGTCGTCGAGCACCTCGACGAGGAGCACTCGGTCCCGACGCTCGCCGCACGCGCGCTGATGTCGGAGCGCACCTTCGCTCGTCGGTTCCGGGCCGAGACGGGCACGACGCCCGCCGCATGGCTCACGCGGCAGCGTCTCGCGCGTGCGCAGGAGCTGCTCGAGCGCACCGACGTGGGGATCGACGAGGTCGCGCAGCGCGCGGGGTTCGGCACCTCGGCCGTGCTGCGGCACCACTTCGCGCGCTCGCTCGGCACGAGCCCGCAGAGCTACCGCCGGACGTTCGCCGGCCCCGTGCGCGGCGAGGACGTCGCCTGACGCACTGCCCGGACGCGGCGACGTCGCGGAGGCCCTGCGTGCTCGCGCGGAGCCCCGGCACCTCCTGACCGCCTCCCGACGACGCGAGCCCCGCCCCTGCCAGGCAGGGACGGGGCTCGCGCGTCGTGCGGCGGCGGCTCAGCGGGCGAAGGCCTGCTCGAGCAGCTGGGCCTGCTGGGCCTGGTGCTTCTTGGCCGTGCCGGTCGCCGGCGAGGCCGACTCCGCGCGCGAGACCACCTCGAGCGTGCGGCCGACGAGCTGCGGCAGGTGCAGCGACAGGTACGACCACGGGCCCTGGTTGCGGGGCTCGTCCTGGACCCACACCAGCTCGGCACCGTCGAACGGTGCGAGCGCAGCGCGGATCGAGTCGCTGTCGAGCGGGTAGAGCTGCTCGAAGCGGACGATCGCGGTCTGCTCGTCGCCGGTCTTGACGCGGTGCGCGAGCAGGTCCCAGTACACCTTGCCCGAGCACAGGAGGACGCGCGTGACCTGACCCGCCTTGGCCTCGGCGAGCTCGTCGCGCAGCACCGGCTCCCACGTGCCCGAGGTGAAGTCCTCGACGGGTGACGACGCGGACTTCAGCCGGAGCATCGACTTCGGCGTGAACACGATCAGCGGCTTGCGCGGCCGCGTGTATGCCTGACGACGCAGCAGGTGGAAGTACGACGCCGGCGTCGACGGCTGCGCGATGACCATGTTGTCCTGCGCGGCGAGCTGCAGGAACCGCTCGATGCGCGCCGACGAGTGGTCAGGCCCCTGGCCCTCGTACCCGTGGGGGAGCAGCAGCACCACCGACGAGCGCTGCGCCCACTTCTGCTCCGCGGACGAGATGAACTCGTCGATCACGGTCTGGGCGCCGTTGACGAAGTCGCCGAACTGCGCCTCCCACAGCACTAGGGCGTCCGGACGCTCGACCGAGTATCCGTACTCGAAGCCGAGGCACGCGTACTCGGAGAGCGAGGAGTCGTAGACCCAGAACTTGGCCTGGTCGCCCGAGAGGTACAGCAGCGGGGTCCACTCGGCGCCCGTCTCGCGGTCGTGCAGCACTGCGTGCCGCTGCACGAACGTGCCGCGGCGCGAGTCCTGACCGGCGAGGCGCACGGGCGTGCCCTCGGCGAGCAGCGAGCCGAACGCGAGGATCTCGCCGAAGCCCCAGTCGATCCCGCCCTCGCGGGACATCGCCTCGCGCTTGTCGAGGAGCTGCTGCAGCTTGGGGTGGACCGTGAAGCCCTCCGGGGGACGCACGTGCGCGCGCCCGATCCGCTCGAGCAGCGAGGCCGGGACGGCGGTCTGCCAGCCGACCATGACGCCGGCGTCCTCGAGCTGCGACTCGGGCCGCTCGAGGCCTGCGACCGCCTCGGACTCGGGCGCGGGCGGCGTCCAGCCGTCCTCCCGGGTCTCGCTGAACACGCGCTCGAGCTGCGACTGGTAGTCGCGCAGGGCCTGCTCGGCCTCGTCGATCGTGATGTCGCCGCGCGAGACGAGCGTCTCGGTGTAGATCTTGCGCACCGAGCGCTTGGCCTCGATGAGGTTGTACATGAGCGGCTGCGTCATCGACGGGTCGTCGCCCTCGTTGTGCCCGCGGCGGCGGTAGCACAGCATGTCGATGATGACGTCGCGGTCGAACTGCTCGCGGTACTCGAACGCGAGCTCGGCGGCGCGCACGACGGCCTCGGGGTCGTCGCCGTTCACGTGGAAGATCGGCACCTGAAGGCCCTTGGCGACGTCGGTCGCGTACTGCGACGACCGCGACGACGAGGGGCCCGTGGTGAAGCCGACCTGGTTGTTGATGATCACGTGGATCGTGCCGCCGGTGCGGTACCCGCGCAGCTGCGCGAGGTTGAGCGTCTCGAACACCACGCCCTGGCCCGCGAACGCCGCGTCGCCGTGGATCAGCACCGGGAGCACCGAGAAGCCGTCGCCACCCAGGTCGATGCGGTCCTGCTTGGCGCGCACGATGCCCTCGAGCACCGGGTCGACGGCCTCGAGGTGCGACGGGTTCGCGGCGAGGTAGACCTTCGTCGTCGCCCCCGACTCGGCGGTGAACAGGCCCTCGGTGCCGAGGTGGTACTTCACGTCGCCCGAGCCCTGGACGGACTTCGGGTCGGCGTTGCCCTCGAACTCGGAGAAGATCTGCGCGTACGACTTGCCGGCGATGTTCGCGAGCACGTTGAGCCGCCCGCGGTGCGCCATGCCGATGCCGACCTCGTCGAGACCGGCGTCCGCCGCGCGCGACAGGATCGCGTCGAGCAGCGGGATGACCGACTCGCCGCCCTCGAGCGAGAACCGCTTCTGGCCCACGTACTTGGTCTGCAGGAACGTCTCGAACGCCTCGGCGGCGTTGAGACGGCGCAGGATCCGCAGCTGGTCCTCACGCGGCGTGCGCGCCCACCCGGACTCGAGCCGCTCCTGGAGCCAGCGGCGCTGCCGCGGGTCCTGCAGGTGCATGTACTCGACGCCCGTGGTCCGGCAGTACGAGTCGCGCAGCAGGCCGAGCACGTTGCGCAGGCTCGCGCGCGGCTTGCCCGTGAACCCGCCGGTCGGGAAGACGCGGTCCAGGTCCCACAGCGTCAGGCCGTGGTTCTGGATGTCCAGGTCCGGGTGCTTGCGCTGGCGGTAGGCGAGCGGGTCGGTGTCCGCCATGAGGTGACCGCGCGAGCGGTACGCGTGGATGAGCTCGGCGATCCGCGCGGGCTTGATGGCCTCCGCGTCCGGGTCGCTCGAGGTGTCGCGGACCCAGCGGACGGGCTCGTACGGCACGCGCAGCGAGGCGAACACGCGGTCGTAGAAGCCGTCCTCGCCGAGGAGCTTCTTCGACAGGATCCGCAGGAAGTCGCCCGACTGCGCGCCCTGGATGATGCGGTGGTCGTACGTGCTCGTGATCGTCAGGACCCGCGAGACGCCGAGCTCGTTGAGCCGGTCGTCGGACGTGCCCTGGAACTCCGCCGGGTACTCCATCGCGCCGACGCCGACGATCGTGCCCTGCCCCTGCATGAGGCGGGGCACCGAGTGAACGGTACCGATCGTGCCGGGGTTGGTCAGCGAGATCGTCGTGCCCGCGAAGTCCTCGACCGTGAGCTTGCCGCCGCGCGCCCGGCGCACGACGTCCTCGTACGCGTTCCAGAACTGCGCGAAGTCGAGCGTCTCGGCCTTCTTGATCGACGGCACGAGGAGCTGGCGCGTGCCGTCGGGCTTGGCGAGGTCGATCGCGAGGCCCAGGTTGACGTGCGCGGGCTGGGTGACGCCCGGCTTGCCGTCGACGAGCGTGTAGGCGGCGTTCATCGCCGGCATGTCCGCGAGCGCCTCGACGAGCGCGAAGCCGATGAGGTGCGTGAACGAGATCTTGCCGCCCCGCCCGCGCTGCAGGTGGTTGTTGACGACGATCCGGTTGTCCACCATGAGCTTGGCGGGCACGGCACGCACCGACGTGGCGGTCGGGACCTCGAGCGAGGCCTCCATGTTCGTCACGACGCGCGCGGCGGGACCGCGCAGGCGCTGCACGTCGTCGGTGGCCTCGTGCTCGTCGGGACGGCTCGCGCGCTGCGCGGCCTCGGCGAACTCCGCGTACGGGGCGGTGGCCGGCTGCGCGGTGGCGACCGGCGAGGTCGCGGTGGGCGTGGGCTCCGGCGAGGTCGGCTGCGCGACCGGTGCCGGGACGGCGGGGGCGGGCACGACGGCCGCGGGCGGCGTGGGAGCTGCCAAGCCCGACGACGCGGGCTGGAAGGCGCCGTCGGTCGGCGCCGCGGACCCGGCCGACGCGGCCGTGCTCACACCGTCCGGCGGCGACTGCTCCTGCGGTCGGTAGCCCTCGAAGAAGTCCCACCACGCGGGATCGACCGCGTTCTTGTCCTTGAGGTACTGCTCGTACAGCTCGTCCACGAGCCACTCGTTCGCACCGAACACGGCACGCATCGATTCTGGCTCAGCCTTCTGGGACACGCGAGGATCGCCCACTTCCGCTTCGGTCCCGCAGGACCGCTTCGTCGCCGGTTCTGTCGATGACAACACTACGTCGTCCGGGACCTTCGACCCGCCTCGGCGAGCGGTTTCCGGGCCTATGTCACCCGGACCCGCACGCGATGCACACGTGCAGGTCAACGACCGGCAAGGGTCCTGCCGTCGGCGGGGCAAGGGGGTGCCACCGGCTGGTCTGCTCGCCGGTGGCGACCCCCTCGACGACTCACGTGATGTCGCGACGCAGCGTCGTGATCCGGCCGATCGCGGACAGCACGACGACGTAGGCGAGCAGGACCAGCAGGCCCTGCCACCACGACAGCAGCGAGGTCATGCCGGTCGCGCTGTAGAGGCTGCCGCCCGAGACGGCCTCGCCCGCCGCACCGGGCAGGAACGCCGCGACGCGCGAGCCCCACGACGTCAGGCCGAGCACGACGCGCGCGATGGGCTCCACGAACTGCGTGAAGGCGAGCACGACGACGATCACGGCGACCTGGTTCGTGAGCACTGAGCCGAGCGCGGTGCCGAGCAGCGCCCACAGCGCGAGCGCGAGCACCGACAGGCCGATCGAGCGCCACGTCGAGGCCGAGTCGAGGAACGTCTCCTCGCCGATCGCCGCGAGCACGCCGGCCCCGACCAGGACCGCGGCGGCCGTGCCGACCGCGCCGAAGAGCAGGCCGACGACGCCGTTCGCGCCGAGCTTGGCGAGCAGGACGCGCGTGCGGCTCGGCTCGGCGAGCAGGGTGGGCGTGATCGTCTTGTGCCGGAACTCCGCCGAGAACGCGAGCGCCCCCACCAGCAGCGGGAAGACGTAGCCCAGCGAGACCGCGACCGTGTAGACCGAGCGCACGACGGCGTCGGGCGTCAGCACGACCTCGTCCCCGGTGCCCGTCGTCGTCGTGTCCTGCGACAGGCTCCAGCCCAGTCCCGCGGCGATGAGTGCCATGTACGCGGCCATGACGGCGAGCAGGATCCACCACAGGCGGGTCGTGACGAGCTTGCGGTACTCGGCGACGAGCGCGGCGCGCATCATCGCTCACCTCCCTGAGGGGCGTGGGTCGTCGGTGCGTCGCCGTACGAGGCGCCGGCGGGGGGAGCGTCCTGGGCGGGCGAGGCGTCGCCCGGAGCAGCCGTGAGCTGCAGGAACAGGTCCTCGAGCCCGACGTCGTGCCCGGTCAGGCGGTGCAGCTCGACGCGCCCGGCGAACGCCGCGGCACCGACCTGCGGCGCGGCGACGTCGAGCAGCTCGTACGCGGTGGCGTCGCCGTCGCGGCTCGTCGAGCCGACCGTCCAGCCCTGGGCCGCGACGAGCGCGTCGAGCGCGGTGCCGTCGGGCGAGACCACGCTGACGCGTGACCGCGCGAGGCGGGCGAGGTCCGGCAGGGACGAGGCGTGCACGAGCCGGCCACGGGCGATGATCACCACGTCGTCGACCGTCTGCTCGACCTCGGACAGCACGTGGCTCGAGACGAGCACGGTGCGACCCTCGCGGGCGAGCGCACGCAGGAATCCGCGCAGCCAGGCGATGCCCTCGGGGTCGAGCCCGTTCGCGGGCTCGTCGAGCAGCAGCACGGGCGGGTCGCCGAGCAGCGTCGTCGCGAGCGCGAGGCGCTGGCGCATGCCGAGCGAGAAGCCGCCCACGCGCCGCTTGGCGACCTCGGACAGGCCGACGAGCGCGAGCACCTCGTCGGCGCGCGAGTCCGGCACCCCGACCTGCGGCGCGTACACGCGCAGGTGGTCGCGCGCCGTGCGGCCGGGGTGGAAGCTCGCGGCCTCGAGCGCCGCGCCGACGACGTGCGCGGGCCGCTCGAGCTGGTCGTACCGCAGCCCGCCGACCGTCGCCGTGCCGCTCGTGGGCGCGACGAGCCCGAGCAGCATCCGCAGCGTCGTGGTCTTCCCGGCGCCGTTCGGCCCGAGGAAGCCGGTCACGCGGCCGGGACGGACCTCGAACGAGAGGTCCTCGACCGCGTGCACGGCGCCCGCTCCGGCGCCGAAGGTCTTGGTCAGGTGCTCGACGCGGACGACTCCGTCCGTCGCGCCGGCCCGGCCGCCCGCGGGCGGCCGATCGTGCGTGGTGGGGGGTGCCTGGCTCATGTGCGGCACCCTACTGTTCTAGTTGCGATAGAACAAGTGGCCACCGGTGACGGGGCGCACCGCACCCGGCAGCGTCACCCGCATGGTGCAGCCCTCGGGCACGTCGGCGACCTCGATCGTCCCGCCGTGCAGCTCGACGGCCCAGCGCACGATCGCCAGGCCCAGACCCGTGCCGCCCGTGGAGACCTGGCCGGTCGCAGCGGGGGAGTTGCCCCGCACGAACCGCTCGAACACGTGCGCACGCTGGTCGCGCGAGATGCCCGGCCCGTGGTCCACCACGTCGATCCGCACGTTCCCGCCGGCCAGCCGCGCCACGAGGCGCACCTCCTCGTCGGGCGGCGAGTGGCGGACCGCGTTGTGCAGCAGGTTGGCGATGACCTGGTGCAGACGCTCGGGGTCGGCGCGGACCGTCAGGTCCTCGGGCTCCACGTCCACCGGGAAGCGCAGGTTCTTCGACGCCCCGACGAGCGCGGCACCGTGCGCGGCCTCCTGCAGGAACTCGACGAGGCGCAGCTCGGTGAGCTGCAGCGGCACGTCACCGGCCTCGAGGCGGGACAGGTCGAGCAGGTAGGTCACGAGGCGCCCGAGCCGCTCGGTCTGCGCGAGCGCGGCCTCCATGGTCGCGGGGTCCGCGGGCGAGACGCCGTCGACGATGTTCTCGAGCTGCGCCTGCAGCGCGGTCACGGGCGTGCGCAGCTCGTGCGACACGTTCGCGACGAGCTCGCGGCGGAAGGCGTCGGCCTGCTGCAGGTCGTCGGACATGGTGTTGAACGCCTCGGCGAGCTGGCCGACCTCGTCGGCGCTCGTCGCGCGCACGCGCTGCGAGTAGTCGCCGGCTGCCATCCGGCGCGCGGCCTGGGTCATGTCCCGCAGCGGCGAGGTCATGCCGCGCGCGAGCAGCTGTGTGAGCACCAGGGAGATCGCGATCGCGAGCGGGAACGTGCGCGACGGGCCGAACTCGTACGACAACCCGATCCACGTGATGAACGAGGCCATCGTCACCGTGGCGGCGACGAGGACGCCCAGCTTCATCTTGATCGACCGGAACCGGTCGAGCGGTCGCACGTCGGGCAGGCGCGCACGGTTCGGGGCACCACGCCCGTGGCGAGGGCTCTGCCTGGCCTCCTGGCGAGGGCTGCTCATGCGCGTCAGGTGCCGGCGCCCTCGCCGGACGCGGCGTCGTCGGTGACGGGCTCGAACGCGTACCCGACGCCGTGGACGGTACGGATGAGGTCGGCGCCGAGCTTGCGGCGCAGGGCCTTGACGTGCGAGTCGACCGTGCGCGTGCCGCTCGCGTCGACCCAGTCCCAGACCTCGGCGAGCAGCCGCTCACGCGTCAGGACGGTGCGCGGCGAGGCGGCGAGCGCGACGAGCAGGTCGAACTCGGTGGGGGTCAGGTGGACCTGCTCGCCGTGCCGCACGACCCGGCGCTGCGCCTTGTCGATCGTCACGTCGCCGATCGCGAGCGGCGGGTCGGGCGCCTCGGCCGCCTGCAGCTCCACGGCGCGTGCCGCGCGCTCGGTGCGTCGCAGCAGCGCCTTGGTCCGCGCGACGAGCTCACGCATCGAGAACGGCTTGGTCATGTAGTCGTCGGCGCCCACGCCGAGCCCGATCAGCATGTCCGTCTCGTCGTCGCGGGCCGTCAGCATGAGGACCGGGACCGGCCGCGCCGCCTGGATGCGTCGGCACACCTCGAGGCCGTCGATGCCGGGGAGCATGACGTCGAGCACGACGACGTCGGGGGCGAGGCGAGCCGCCGCCTCGACGCCCGCGAGACCGTCGCCGACCGCCTCGACGGTCCAGCCCTCGGCGGACAGCCGTCGCGCGATCGCCTGCGCGATCGCGGGCTCGTCCTCGACGACCAGCACCTTCGTCGCTCCCGCAGGCCGGGCGGCACCGCCGACGCCGCCCGCGGCTCCTCCCACCGTGGTCATGCCCCCAGACTGGCACAGCACGTCGTCCACAGCCCTCTACGCGCGGCATGACGCGCTGGGGGAGGCGCCCGTATGATGGCGCCACTATGAGCAGCTCAAGTAGCTGCCGGCGTCCCACCCCCACCGCTCCGACCGTCTGCACGGTCGACGAAGCGGCGGCAGGGTCCGACGAAGCCGGCCCCCACCTGAGAACCCGCGTCGCCCACGAGCGGCTCGCCCCCTCCCCGCTGCGCACCCGCGCCTCACGCTCGCGAGCATCACGCACCCGAGCGTCAGGCACCTCTGTGCCCGGCCGCGGTGCGCCGCGAGCGGCAGACCGGTGCGCTGAGCCGCGGCGACGCCGCGCGGGGCGCACGTGCTGACTGAGTGGCTGCTCGTCGTCCTCGGCGTGGTGCTCACCCTCGGGACTGCGGTGTTCGTCGCGGGGGAGTTCTCCCTCGTGACGATGGACCCCGGTGTC
Organism: Cellulomonas sp. A375-1; assembly: GCF_001040865.1. NCBI lineage: Bacteria > Bacillati > Actinomycetota > Actinomycetes > Micrococcales > Cellulomonadaceae > Cellulomonas > Cellulomonas sp. A375-1. The sequence continues at coordinate 16,355 of NZ_LFKW01000132.1, forward strand.
GTGGAGAAGCAGACCCGCCCCGACGACCGGCGGGGACAGTCCGTCCTCAAGGCGCTGCGCGGCCTGTCGACCGAGCTGTCGGGCGCGCAGGTCGGCATCACCGCGACCACCGTCCTGCTCGGCTACACCACGCAGCCCGCGGTGCAGAAGCTGTTCGCGGGCTGGCTCGGCTCGGGCGCGCTCAGCGCGACGGCCGCCACGACCGTGGCGATCGTGCTGGCCATCGTGTTCGTCAACGGCTTCTCGATGCTCGTCGGCGAGCTCATCCCCAAGAACTTCGCGATCGCCAACCCGTACGCGACCGCACGCGTCGTCGCGCCGCTGCAGCGCGGGTTCACGCGTGCGCTGCGGCCCGTCATCGCCTTCTTCAACGGCAGTGCGAACTGGCTGCTGCGGCGCATGGGCGTCGAGCCCCGTGAGGAGCTGTCCGGCGGCCGGTCGCCGCAGGAGCTCGCCGCGCTCGTGCGCCGCTCGGCAGAGGTCGGCACGCTCGACGAGTCGACCGCGACCCTGCTCACCAACTCGCTCGAGTTCGAGACGCTCACCGCCGTGGACGTCATGACCGACCGGCAGCGGATGGTCGCGGTGCGCCGAGACCAGAGCGCCGCGGACGTCGTCGCCCTCGCCCGCCGCACCGGCCACTCCCGGTTCCCGGTCCTCGGTGACGGCAGCGACGACATCGTCGGCCTGGTGCACCTGCGCCGCGTGGTCGCGGTCCCGTTCGCCACGCGCGACCAGGTGCTCGCGACGACGCTCATGGACGTCGCGCCGCGCGTCCCCGAGACCGTGCACCTGGGTCCGCTGCTTGTGGAGCTGCGCGGGCACGGCATGCAGATGGCGGTCGTCGTCGACGAGTACGGCGGCACCTCGGGCGTGGTCACGCTCGAGGACGTCGTCGAGGAGCTGGTCGGGGAGGTGGCCGACGAGCACGACCGTGCGCGGGCGGGCGTCGCGCGCGCCGCGGACGGCACCTGGCACCTGCCGGGTGTCACGCGGCCCGACGAGCTGCGCGAGCGCACCGGGCTCGTCGTCCCCGACGACGGCCCCTACGAGACGCTCGGCGGCCTCGTCATGGCGCAGCTCGGGCGGGTCCCCGACGTCGGTGACGCCGTGGAGATCGACGGCGTGCACATCGAGGTCGAGCGCATGGCCGGCCGCCGGGTCGAGCGCGTGCACGTGTGGCCCGCGACCGACGACGAGACCGACGACGACGGCCCGGACGGCGACGACGGACCCGGTGCACGCCGCACGAGGAGCGCACGATGAACGGCACGCTCGCGCTCGCGATCGCCGCCGCGCTGCTCGCGGCCAACGCCTTCTTCGTCGGTGCGGAGTTCGCGATCATCTCGGCGCGCCGCTCGTCCATCGAGCCCAAGGCCGCCGCGGGTGACCGCCGCGCCCGGACCGTGCTGTGGGCGATGGAGCACGTCTCGCTCATGCTCGCGTGCGCGCAGCTCGGGATCACCGTGTGCTCCACGAGCCTGGGTGTCGTCGCCGAGCCCGCGATCGCGCACCTCATCGAGGACCCGCTGCACGCCGCGGGTGTCCCCGACTCGTGGACGCACCCGATCGCGTTCGTCGTGGCGCTCCTGATCGTCGTGTACCTGCACGTGGTGCTCGGCGAGATGGTGCCGAAGAACCTCGCGGTGTCCGGGCCGGACCGCGCCGTGATGTGGTTCGGGCCTGCGCTCGTCGTCGTCGCGCGTCTCGTGCGTCCGCTGATCGTCGCGCTCAACTGGCTCGCGAACCACGTGCTGCGGCTGTTCGGCGTGGAGCCCAAGGACGAGGTGTCGTCGGCGTTCACCGCGCAGGAGGTCCAGTCGATCGTCGAGCGCTCGCAGGCGGAGGGGCTCCTCGAGGACGAGCAGGGGCTGCTCGCGGGGGCGATCGAGTTCTCGGACCGGACGGCGCGGCAGGTCATGGTGACGGCCGATGCGCTCGTCGCGGTGGATCCGACGACGACGCCCGCACAGGTGGAGGAGCTCGTGGCGCAGACCGGGTTCTCCCGGTTCCCGGTCCGCGACGACGGCGAGCTCGTCGGCTACCTGCACCTCAAGGACGTCCTGTACGCCGAGGAGCAGGACCGCGACGCGCCCGTCCCGCGCTGGCGCGTGCGCGCGCTCGCGGTCGTCGGGCCGGACGACGAGATCGAGGCCACCCTGGCCGCGATGCAGCGCACCGGTACGCACCTGGCGCGCGTCGACGGCGAGGCAGGTGCGGTCGGCGTCGTGTTCCTCGAGGACATCCTCGAGGAGCTGGTCGGCGAGGTCAGCGACGCGATGCAGCGTGGCGCTCTTCCGGAGCGGCCCGTCGGCTGAGCCCGGCCCTGCTCCACGGGCCCCCGGCGCGGTGCACGAAACCTTCACAATCGTCGTGAGGGGTGCGACGCGCCGGGGGGTCTGTCCGGATCTGTGTCGCTCTGGTCCGGGTCGGACCGCGCTGATCACCGGGTCAACCGGCGTGTCGTTCGGCGTGTCGGCGTGGGAGGTGTGGGAGCGCGTTCCTCCGTTCGACTGGACGGCCGTCCAGGGGGTTGGACGCGGGCGGGTGAGCCGTTATGGTTTCGTGATCGCCGGCGATGGTGCGGGGCCGGGGCAGTCCCGCGGGCCGGCGTGCTCCATGTTCAGGTTCGTCATCCGTGCCCCACGCGGGCGCCCGGTCTCGGGAGGTGCTGTGGTCGATCGTGACCAGGCGTCGGCCCCGTTGACCCGCCGCCAGATGCGTGAGGCAGAGCGCGCCGCCGCGGAGCGTGCCGAGCGGTCGGTCTCGCACGTGGCCCCGGAGCGCACCGGCCAGAGCCGGTCCACGCACGTGGCGCACGCCGCGTGGGACCCGCGTCCTGTGGCGTCCCCGGGCGCCGGGCACACCCCGGGCGGTGGCCAGCTCTCCGGCGCGGGGCACGCTCCCGGCGCCGGGTACGGGACGCTCCCGGGCGTTCCTTCCCGCAGCCTGTCGCGCGGGCCCGACGGCCAGGAGTCCGCGGCGCGTCGGCCCGTGGCGGCTCCCACGGCCCCGGCAGCGAGCCCCGCGCCGCGCGCCGCTGCTCCCGCCGCTGCCGCGCAGCACACCCCGAGCTGGGTCCCCACCGAGCGTCGGTCGGTCTCGCAGCCGCCCGTGACGCGCGGTGCGGCGGCCACGGGTGCGGCGCACCCGAGCGGAGCGTCCCTCGAGCCTCCGGCATCGCCCGAGATCTTCGTCGCACCCGAGGTCCCCGTCGCCCCGGCCGTGTTCGTGGCGCCGGCGTCGCCCGAGCCCGCCTCACGCGTCGCGCCCACGACGGCGATCGCCTCGCCCGCAGCGCTCGCCGCTCCCGCCACCCCGCAGTGGCCGGCGACATCGTCGCGCCGGCCCGCACCGCGTGCGACCACCCTGCTGTCCGACGAGACGGTCGTGCTCGACGCGTTCGTCGCGCTCGACGAGCCGGTCGCACCCGAGGCGTCGATCGCAGCCGAGGAGCCGGTCGCCGCGTCGACCCCCGCGCCCGTGCGTGAGCAGACCCCGGCCCCGGTCGCCGTCACCGCGAGCGAGGCCGCGCCGGTCGTCGCCGACGCCGCCCCGCGCGCGGCGACCGCACCCCGGGTCGTGGCCCGTGGGGGCGACGAGCAGCGCAGCGAGTCCAATCACGTCGTCCGGGCGCAGGCCCGCACGCTCGCCAGGGCCGGGCGCAAGGCGGTGCGGTTCGGTGTCGTCGGCGCGCTCGCCGCGGTGACCGTCGCCGTCCCTCTCGGCCGCGGCTCGCTCGGCAGCACCGACGTGCTGTCCGGCCTGCCCAGCGACCACGGCACTCTGCCGACGACCGTCTCGGCGCTCACGGCCATGCCGTTGTCCGTCTCGCCGCCCGCCTCGCTCACCACGGTCGACTCGGCGATCCTCGACGCCCGCGGGGCCGAGCTGGCCAGCCGCGACGCGTCCCGGCAGCCGATCCCTGGGTGCGACCCCTCGGCGCGACCTGCCGGTGAGAACGGCCGCCTCGCGCGAGGCGACCTGTGCGCGCTGTGGGACGGTCACACGCAGATGCGCGCGGACGCCGCCTCCGCGCTGGCCGAGCTCAACGCGGTGTACGTCGCGCGGTTCGGCGCCGACATGTGCCTCGCGTCGGGCTACCGGACGCTGCAGGAGCAGTACAGCGTCAAGGCGCGCAAGGGCGGGCTCGCGGCACCTCCCGGCAAGAGCAACCACGGCTGGGGCCTGGCGGTCGACTTCTGCAGCGCCATGACGAGCGGCGCGCGCTGGACGTGGCTCAACGAGAACGCCGGCACGTACGGGTTCGAGAACCCCGAGTGGGCCCGCCCCGGTGGCTCGGGTCCGTACGAGCGCTGGCACTGGGAGTACACCAAGGGCGTCATGGCCGACGGCGAGTACTACGGCTGACGCCCCACCCCGACACACGACGATGCCCTCGTCCACGCCTGGAGCGTGGGCGAGGGCATCGTCGTCAGGACGGTGATCGGCTCACTCGAGGCGCAGGCCCCAGCGGGCCTCGTGCGCTGCGCCCGGCGCGAGCTCGACGAGCAGGTCGCCGGTGCGGAACGCGTCGGCGACGCAGGTCATGGGCTCGACCGCCACACCCCGGCGCGCGATCGCCGGGACGTAGTCGCCCGTGCAGACCTGCCAGGCCTCGAACGCCGCGTCGGCCCACATGGCGGTCGTGCGGCCGTCGGGCGTGGTGAGCCGCGCCCAGGTCAGCCCGGCGTCGTCGCGCACCGGTGCGAGCCAGGCGTCGTCGAGCGCGATGCCGCGCAGCACGCGGGGCTCGAGCAGGTCGTACCGTCCCTCGACGTCCTCGTCGCCCGTGGGCAGCAGGCGCTCGTCGACCGTGACGTGCAGGCTCGCGCCGAGCTGCAGCGCGCACTCGTCGAGCGAGGCGTCGCCGGGCGAGAGCCAGGGGTGGAAACCGAGCCCGTACGGCGCGCTCGTCGTGCCGAGGTTCGTGGCGCGGGTGGTCACCTCGAGGCCGCCGTCGCCGAGCGCGTACGTGACGTCCAGGCGCACGGGCCACGGGTAGCCGTGGGTCGGGACGATCGTGGTCGTGAGGGTGACGGTGTCGGCGCCCGCCTCGCCCGCGACGACGAACGGCGTCGTGGCGACCAGGCCGTGCAGCGCGGTCAGCCGGTCCGGCTCCGTGATGGGCACCTGGTACGTGCCGCCGGCGTAGCCGTACAGGCCGTCGGCGAGGCGGTTCGGCCACGGCGCGAGCGTGGCGCCCGAGAACGCGGGGGCGATCTCGTCCTCGGCGAACGGGAGCACCACGTCACGCTCGCCGACGCGGTACTCGCGCAGGCTCGCGCCCACCGCGGCGACGACGGCGTACTGCTCGCCGTGCCGCAGGACGTGCTGGGTGCCCGAGGGGGCAGGGGTCTGGACGACGTCGTCGAGAGGGCTGTTCACGGGCCCCACCGTAGTCCTCCGAGCAGGGCTTTCGAGTCGCTGCGGGCGCGACGCGCGGGCCGTCGCGGGGCTGCCCGTCCGGGTGGTGCGAGCCGGACTGTGGACAGACGACTGCGGCACCTGCGGGGAGTCCCGTAGGGTGCGCATGCCCTGAGCGGATCGGACATCTCGGGCATGCGGCCGGTGGTGGCATCGACGAGCAGGGGGACAGATGGACGGCGTCGGGATCCTCGAGGACGAGGTGCGCGAGCTGATCCGTCGTCGTGGCATCGACCCGGTGCGCGACCGGCCGGGTGTCACGGCGCTCGTCGACGAGGTGATCGCCGACTACGACGCGCGCTCGGTGCTGGGCGCGGTCCCGCCGCTCGTCGAGCCGGGCGCCGCGCACAAGGCGGTACTCGACGCGGTCGCGGGGTTCGGGCCGCTGCAGGTCTACCTCGACGACCCGGACGTCGAGGAGATCTGGATCAACACCCCGCAGCAGGTGTTCGTCGCGCGGCACGGCGAGGCCGAGCTCACCACGACGATCCTCACCGCACCGCAGGTGCGCGAGCTCGTCGAGCGGATGCTCAAGGTCTCGGGGCGGCGCCTCGACCTGTCGAGCCCGTTCGTCGACGCGACCCTGCCCGGCGGCGAGCGCCTGCACGCGGTCATCCCCGACGTCACGCGCGGCGGACGACAGGGGAGTCCGTCGCGGCCGAGGTTCACCCTGGGGAGTGGGACACGGCAAGTCCGGGCTCTGCCATCCTCAAGATCTCGATGAAGACTGCCGATGCGGTCTCAAGCCCATCCGAGCAGGGGAAACAGGATGACGCGGGACGACAAGTGGATCATGGTGACCTGGCAGGCATTCCGTCTCGCCAGTCTCATCGTCATCGGCGTGATCATCGTCGGCGTGGTTCTCGCCCTTGACCCGCTGGTCGCCCACATCGCGGGCAAGGAAACTGACGTCGATATCGACGTGACGACTCAGGTGAGCATGGGGCTGAACATCGCTGGCGTCGCTGGCATCTTCGGCTACCGCCGGGCGAACAAGCAGTTGCGTGAGCGGATCAGTGCGCTCGAGTCGAGGCGCAAGACCCGTCGGAAGGGTGCAAGGCGTTGAACCGGGCTAGGTTCGTGCATGGGGAGGGAGTGGCTCGATGAATGCAGACCAGATCACCCTGCTGTTCGTCGTTGTTGCCTTGACGGCGATCGCTCTGTACTACGCGTTTGCCGCAGTTCCCGGGATCGCACACGACCGGTTCATCATCAGGATGAGCCAGGCGCGTGACGAGGCTGAGGAGTTGCGCGATCGAGGGCTGCACGACCTCGAGGACGAGGTCGTCACGCGCGTCGATCTACTCTCAGCGACCCTCATCCGGTCGGGCGCGCCGGGCTTCAGCTTCTTGCTGTGCGCTCCACTCATCGTGCGCCAGCGCCGGAAGTCGGGGCCGCCGAGGTCCGCTGAAGTCCGTCGAGAGATGCTGACTTCGCCGGCGTGTCGGCACGCCCGAGAGATCGACAATCTGGAGCGACGCGTCGTGCGCGAGGCTCTGCGCGCGAGCCTGATGGGATCCAAGTTCTGGCTCGCGCTTTGGCCGGCCTGGCTCTACCTCAAGTTCCAGCTCGCTGATCAGGAGGCGCCGCTGACTCGAGCCGAGCGGCGCGCAGAGAGCGCGGTCGAGAGCGCTCTGCAGGTGCAGCGGAGAGTGACCATCGATCGGCTCGACGGTCTGCTCGCAGCCTAGACATCGCGGACGAGAGACAGCGCCCCACCCGGCCGAAGCCAGGTGGGGCGCTCTCGTGCGCGGAGGGGGGGTCAGCCCGTCGGCCGCCAGCCCGTTTCGATCAGTCGCTCGATGATGCGGTCGGCGGCGGCGAGCGTGCCGAGCGTCGGTGGCTCGTCGCAGCCGCCGAAGTCCTGTCCGAGCAGGTCGGCTACCTCGGTCTTTGCGTCGCTGACCTCGGCGGTCTCATACCCCGCGGGCGCGTCGACCGACGTGATCACCGCTGCGCCGCTGACCGTGACCGGCGCATACGACGGCGTCCGCGCGGAGCCGAGCGCGAGACGCACGAGCCACAGCGGGATGTGGTCCTCGACGCGCCGCCACAGCCAGTACCAGGCCGTGACGACGAGCGTGACGACGAGCAGCAGCAGGCCGTCCGAGCCGAGCACCCGCTCGACGATCGCGTACAGCTCGTCGGGCAGGCGGCCCGCGAGCGTGCCGAGCAGCGTGGTCACGATCAGGCCCCACAGGGTGGGGACGGCGGTGCGCAGGGTCGCGACGGCGCGGTCGGACAGCGCGGTGCGCTCGTCGGTGGTCGTGGTCATGCTGTGGGCTCCTCGTCGTCGATGGGCTCGTACTCGGCCGCGAACGCGGCCGCGCTGCGCACGACGACGTCGTCCCCGGCGCGGATGATCCACTGGCCGAGGTACGCGTTCTCGAGCTGCGCACCGCCGAGCGTGGGGATCTCGATCCACACCGACACCGCGGGCGGGGTCTCGGCGGTGTCGGTCACGACGTACAGCCGACCGCCGCACCACGTGGCGGTCTCGGCGGCGGTGTCGGCGGCGACCTGGCGGGCATCGACGTCGAGCGGCTTGCGCCGGTGCGTGCTCATGGGGCTCCTAGATGTCGGTGGGACGGGCGGGAGGTGGCGGCGGCTTGCGCTGCCAGATGTGCGCCTCGAGCACATCGATGAAGTCCCCGAGGCGGCGGATCGTGACGGCGTCCTGCCGGCGCAAGGCCCACAGCTCGGTGACCTGACGTTCGAGCTCCTGCATGCGGGCGCGGTCAGATGCCCGGGCGGCGACCTCCACGGCCGCGGCGGCAGAGCGGCCGGTGGTGCGAGCGACGAGCCAGGACCCGCCGATCGAGACGGCCGCGGTGATGAGCACCGCGGCGAGCGTCACGGACACCCGCGCTACTTCTTCTCGGGGACGAAGCTCGCGCGCAGTGCGTCGAAGGTCCCCGCGGACACGTCCCAGACCGGGATGCCCGCCTTGATCGCACGCTCGACGTCGGCCTCGGCCTCCTTCTGCGAGGAGCTCAGGCCCGAGACCATGTCGCCGGCGACCACACGCACACGCGATCCGTTTCGGATGATGACCATGTCGGGTCCCTTCGGGGTGATGACCGCCGGCGTAGGTGCCGGCGGAGGGGTGATACGTGCGACGAACGCCGCGACGTCGTGCGTGGTGGTCCCGCTGGCGAGCTCGAAGTGCATCGCATCGCGCTTGCCCACGGGGAAGTCGAGGCCCCAGCGGAACAGGCCGCCGGCCTCGCGCAGGATCGCCCGCACCGTGCGCGCCTGGGCGTCCGTGAACCCCGACGAGTAGCGCTTGCCGGGGTGGTGGCGCTCGAACGGGTGCCGCGCGCCGTTGACGTCGACCGCGGTCCCGCTGATGTGGTTCGACCTGGCCGCGCCGCCGATCTGCTTGTTGAACGCGGCCGAGCGCCAGCCGTTGACCTCGGTGATCGGCTCGACCCGGGCATGGAACTGCTCGAGCAGCCACACGAACGCGGCCGCGACGTCGCCGGCGAGGACCGTCGCGCCGTCGCGGTCACCGCCGGCGACGATCCGGACGACCGCGACTTGGCTGGCTTCGGGCCAGCCGTTCAGGGTTGCCACGTGGTGCCTCCTGACATGA
>NZ_LFKW01000132.1:25441-33716 GCF_001040865.1 Cellulomonas sp. A375-1
TGGTCCAGACGGCGGTCGCGGTGTATCCGGGTGTGGTGGTGACCGCCGTGCCCGTGATGCTGACGAGCACCGTGCCGTCGGCCACGAACGAGACGGAGGCGTAGTTCGTGGTGGTTGTGGAGGCGTACCGCAGCGCGATGGCCTGGAACCGCCGCGTGGTGCGGAAGCCCCCAGGGATCATGCAGAGGGTCCCGGGCGTCACGGTGTGGAACTCGGCACGCCAGATCACCATCTTCCCGATACGCCGCACCTCGCAGTACACGCCCGTGGCGACCCCCGGCGTCACCGTGAGTGCGACCCAGCCCGTGTCGTGGACGGTCGCGCCCGGCGGCGAGAGTGAGTCCAGGAATGCCTTCACACGCTCCGAGAAGCGGATCACGTTCGTCTTGCCGGACTCGACAGCAGGGTCGGACGTCGTGACCACGGTCGGCGACGTCGAGTCGGTGGACAGGTCAGCCATCAGGTCAACACCTTCCCTCGGAGGTACTCGCCCGCCTGCTGCTCGGTCGCGCCGGCTCCCAGGCCCGCGGTGACGTACGCGGCCACCCACGCTTCGGAGCTGCTCACGAGGTTGCGGAGGAACATCTGGGCGAGGTCACCTTCGATGACCTCGAGGATCGCGATGCGAAGCGTCTGGGTCAGCGCCCCGGGCTCACCGGAGAGCTGCGAGCCCATGACGAGCACCTTCGCCTGCACCCCGGTGTAGACCGGGTCCGACAGAACCCGGATGTCACCGAGCCGGATCGAGAGGTCGGGGACGATCTCGATCTGGTCGAGCACCGGCAGCGGCTCGGCGGTCATCAGCGAGAGCCACCCGAGCACCTCGCGCGCGACGTCGTCGTCCTGCACCCACGGCGACAGGTCGAGACGCAGCAGTGACCTCGAGGCTTCGGCGGACACCCCGGCCGCGACTGTCGAGGTCTGGCCGGGCGTCGCGAAGGTGTCGGCGCGCAGGATGAGCTGGGTCGTCCCGTCCGTCCCTGCGGTGTAGAGCGTCGTCGCGGTGTTGTTCGTGATGCGGATGCGCACGCGCGACGGGTTGACGATGTCGGCGACGACGCTCAGCGCCCCGTTGTCGGGCTGGGCACCGCCCCCGCTTCGCTGCGTCGAGGCGGACCAGCGCGACATGCGCGATGCGGACACCGACGTGTCCCACGTCGGCAGCCACGGCGCCAGGTCGTCGACCACGCCGTCGATGTCCGCGTAGATGGTCACGGTGCGCCGGGCGGGGATGGTGATCATCTCGGCCGAGCGCCAGACGGTCACGGACCCGTCGGTGGCGTGCTGTTGGTCGGGGGGCGTGTAGGAGATCTCGATCCGGTCGGCGACGTCCTCGTCCCCGATCGACCAGGGCAGGTCGATCACGGACTCCGCTGCCGTGATGGTCGCCGGCGCGCCTACCAGGCCGCGCATCATGGCGCGGTTGCGGTAGACGAGCTCGCCCGCCTCGGTCTTCCAGGCGCCGCCGAGGGTCTTGGATGCGACGTCCTGCAGCAGCCCCCAGGCGTCGGTTGCGTCGGACGCGAACACCGCTGCGAGGTTGGACCCCGATGCGGAGATTCGGGCGGTAGGTGCGGCGCGCAAGGCGGGGTCGTCGGCGCGATGCACCTGCAGACCGGTCAGCCCGCTCGTGTTCACGCCTCCCCACGAGGTGACCGCGGCGGTCACGGAGGGGTGGGTGAGGGTGGCGTAGGGCGACCACGTGCCCGCCGACCCTCCGCGGAGCCGGACCCGGGTCGAGGTGGCAGACACGCGCTCGACCTGTGCCTGCACTCGGGGATTGCCCGGATCGGGGGTCCACGCTACGGCGGCCGTGCTCGCGCCACTGTCGGAGTGGATCAGCTGGAATGTCGAGGCGTCGTTGTCGATCGAGACGTAGAAGCCGGTAGTCGACGGCGTACGCCAGGAGACCCCGGAGCTCTTGAGCCCGGTGCCCCAGCCGCGCTCCCACGCCCGCACTCGCCGGGAGAACGACACGTAGACGGTCTCACCGATCACCCACGGCTCGGTCGCGACCATCGTCCACTGGTAGTCGGGGTAGATCCGCCCGTCGTCGTCCGTGGACCACGAGTAGGTCGTCGCGCCGCCGCCCCCGCCGCTGGCTTCGAGCGCTCCGACCTCCGGGATGCTCGACCCGATCAGCGACGCGGAGAGGATCGCTGATGTCGTCGGCTCGGGGCAGGCGAAGAAGCCGAGCGCGCGCGCTGCGCGGTCGATCACCCATGCCGCATCGACGGTGAGCGGGATCGCGCCCCACCACGAGTCGTAGTACAGCTGCAACGCTGCGGGGAGCGTGACAGGCGTCGTCCCCGCGCTCACGTCGGAGATCGTTGCTGCGCGCTCGGTGGACAGCGCCGACGGAGCGGAGACCTTGCGGATGGTCATGCGCGCGACCGGCGACGGCGTGTCGGCCGCGTCTGCGACAGCGTCGATCGAGACCGGCCCGCCGGGGGCGATCGGGCCGAGCTTCCATGCGGTCGCGTCGTCCGCCTGGTCGAACACGACCTCGCCGGAACCGACGGAGAACCCGGACGCGGCCCGCACCTGACCCGGGAGACTGCCACCGGTCAGGTCGCGAGTGATCGACCAGGACAAGACTTGCAGGTCGACGGCCGCGCCGTCCCCGAGGTCGGCGACGACCGAGACATCTGGTGTGAGCTCGTGGGCGTTCACGTCAGCGAGCCCGCCTTCCCGACCTCGAGCGCGGTGAACGTGTACGCGCTGCGCCCGTGGGCTCCGGCCCGCAGGTGCTGCAGCACGCGCTCGGGATCGGTGATCGACACCCGTGTGGGCGACCCCTGACCGGGCAGGAAGCCGCCGGCGTCGGCGAAGGTGGTCCCGCTCGTCGCCTGCGCCATGCGCGTGCCGGCGTGCGGGAGCGTGGACGAGATCGTCAGGATCGCGTACGCCGCCGTCGACGACGTCGTGACCGTCGCGCTCTGTGCGCTCGTCGAGACGGTGACGCCCGAACCCGTCGCCACGCCCGCCGCCGTGCGGAAGGCCACGCTAATGAGCGTGGTCGACCCCGACGTCGTCGCGCAGACGGACGAGAACCGGTAGGTCGTGCTCGGCCGCACCGGAACCGTGACGACGCGACTCCCGGTGTGGGCCTTCAGCGTGCCATACGGGGAGCCCACGGCGACAGCCGCACCAGCTCCGCACGTGTACTCGGGCGGGAGCATGTTCGCCTGTGCGGCGGCGATGTCGTACAGCCACAGGTCGGCGAGGATGCCCTGGGCCGCTGCCTCGAGCAGCGCGACGGTGTCAGGCTCGGTCCACGGGCTGAACGCGAGCGACCAGCTGCGCAGCGACCGCGCGGCGCGCTGAACCTTGCGCACTGAGCCCATGGTGACGATCTCGCGCGAGGCCCGCTGCCCGCTGACGGCAAGAGACCCCGCCTGCAGCGCCAGGACGGGCTGCAGCGCCCCGAGCGTCCCGATCAGGACCGGCGCGCTCATCGGATGGGCCGTCCCAGCTCACGGGCGGCCCTGGTGCCGCGCTGGACGAGCGTGGCCGCATTGCGGTCGGTCACCTGGATCTCTCCCTTCACCGCGAGCCCGTTCAGGTTCCGGGCCATCGCCCGGCCGATCGCCTCGGCGTCCTCGTCGGTGAGCGTGCGGGTCGACGCCCGCCCGACGGTCACGACCCCAGCGGCACCGGCTGCGGTGCTCGCCTTCGACTTGCGCCCGCTCGACGACGTCCCGCCGACCTGAGTCCCGCCGATGACCTCGACCGTGTACCCCGGGGGGACCGCGCCGGTCATCGCCTTGCGCATGGCGTCCTCGAGGCGCTTGGCCAGGTCCGCGATCTTCTTCTCGATCGCGGCCTTCTCCTTCTCCAGGCCCCGCTTCACGCCCTCGGCTGCGGACAGGCCGCCCTTGTAGAAGCCCTCGGTGACGTACTGGCCAGCGAGGTTCGAGTACTTCTCGATCGCCTTGAACGACGACGCGAGCTCGCTCGACTCGGACTTCGTCATCGACAAGATCGCGTCGGCCGCGACCGAACCGTCGTCGACGCCGAGGCTGACGAGCTCCTGCAGGATCGCGCCGGCGGACGTCCCGAACATCTTCTGGACCTTGTGCAGCTTCCACGCGAACGACCGCAGCTTGCCCGCGTACGCCTTCGCCGACGCGCCGATCTCCTTCTTCGTGACCGGCTTGTCGTACCCGAGCGAGTCGGTCTTCCCGAACAGCGACGAGAAGCCGAACCCACCCTGCAGCGAGCTCGCGACCGCGGACTTGATCTGCTGCAGCTCGGAGACCTTCGCGCTGGCATCCGCGAGCTTGGCGTCGACCTTGTCGAGCTGGGAGTAGAGCGACTTGAACGCCGCCTCGGCCTCGCGGGCCTGTCGGGCCAGCGTCTTCTGAGTCGACTTCGAGTAGTCCCCGCTGCTCGCCATGGACCGCAGCTGGTCGACCACCGAGTAGGCGCCGCCGAGGCCGGACGTCGCCTGCGACACGATCTCGCCGCGGCGCGACGACACGACGAGGTCGGTTGCCGCCTGCCGCAGCCGCTCGAGGCGCTCAGTCGCCGCCTCGCGGGCGTCACGCGCCTTGTCGCTCGCGGTCTGCGCCTTGTCCAGCGCGGCCTGCGCACGGTCGGCCGCGCGCTGGTCCGCGCTCGACCCCGACTTGCGGGCCTTCGCGGCCGCGGCGTCGGCCGCCGCGCGCGCTGCCGCCTCGCGTGCGCGTGCGTCCGCGTACGCCTTGCGGGCCGCTTCGCGGGCCCGCTCCGCCGAGCCGACCTCACCGCCGCCGGCGAAGAACTGCATGCCGGACTGGATCATCGACCGCAGGCGGTACATGGCGCCGTGCCCGCCAGCCTTGCGGACGTCCGAGGTGGTGAAGACGTGCTCGCCGGGCATCGCCATGATCGGCACGGAGTCCCGCCCGGGCACACCGCCCGTGATCGGGCCACCGGTGGCCTTGGCGTCCATGCCGGGGCCGAAGTCGTACGTCTTGCCGCCGACGGAGTCGACGGTGATCTTGATCCTGCGGCCGTTGTTCAGGGTGACGAAGCGGTCGATCGCGACCTGGGCGGCCTTGGCGTCGGCTTCGATCTCGGTGATGACCCGGTTCGGGATCAGCCCGTAGGAGTCCGCGAGGGCTCGGGCCTCGTCGGCCGTCTTGCCCATCTGCTCGGCCGCCTTGATGAAGGCCTCACGCTGGGTGCGGATCTGCGCGTCGAGCTCGCTCGCGCTCGCGTTGTTCTTCTCCATCGCGGCCGTGACGGTGTCGTAGCGACGCACCTGGTCTAGCAGCGCGGACTCGACGTCGCGCAGCGCGGCGGCCTTCTCGGCATCGGTCGCCTCGGAGTCCTTCTGGACCTCCTGCGCGCGCTTGACGGCGTCGGCGAAGCGGTCGGCGCCGTCCTCGGCCTGGAGCTGCGCCTCACGGAGCGACAGGTTCGCGCCAGCGGCCTCGCGCTTCGCGTCGGTGTTCTCCCGAGTCGCGGCGGTGTCGCGCTCGGTGACCCCAACACCCGCGGCCTGCTCGTCGTTCCACTGCGCCTGTGCGTCGGCCAGCGCCTCCTTCTGCGCGCCCACGCCCTCGAGGACGGCGGCGTAGCGGCCGGCCCGGCCGATCGCGTCGTCGGTCGTGTCCTTCTGCGCCGTCGCGAGATACGTCTCGTACTTGTCGCGCATCGCCTTGATCGCGTCGGTGTTCCCCATCGCGGCCTCGGTGACGAGGTTCAGGCTGATGCCGAGGGCCTTCGCCTTGTCGACCGTGCCGTCGGACACGAGGTTCTGGAAGACCGTCGCCCGGGTGTTCGCAGTGATCGCCCCGGTGGCGTCGTCGAGGGTTCCGCGCACGGTCTGGACCGCTGCGGCGAGCTCGTCGGCGCGCTGCCTGGCCTCCTGCTGCTTCGCGACGAAGACCCCGATCGCGGTCGAGATGACCGTGAGGGCCAGCCCGATCGGGTTCGAGATGAAGGCGGTCTTGAGCGCGCCACCGAGCGCGCGGACACCGGACTGCGCGGTGACGGACGCGGCGCCGAGCAGTCCGACTGCACGCGAGGACGACCCTGCGAGCGCGGCCTGCACCTTCGCCTGGTCGTTGAACGTGCGCAGGGCCGTGCTGGCGGGCCCGAAGACGCCGTCGAGCCGCAGCGCGCGCAGAGCGGCGAACGCTGCGACAGCCGCGAGCACAGGCTGCGGTAGCTTCGCGACCCACGAGACGAGGTCAGCCAGCGTCCCGACGGCGGGCGACAACGCCGCGACGGTCTGCACCGCGGCGGGCGTGAGCCCCGACGCCAGCGACGAGATCAGCGGGGCGAGTGCGAGGACGAGCTCCTGCACGGACGGTGCGAGCTCGACGAGCGCGACGAGCAGCGCGTCGGACAGCGTCGCGCCGAGCTCGGCGGCGACGGGCACGAGCGGGGCGAGAGCTCGCATGGCCGTGTCGCCGAGCTCGCGCAGCTCCGGCGACGTCGCAGCGAGCGCGACCAGGCCCGCGACGACCGGGTTGAGCGCAGGCAGGAAGCGCCCGAGCACGGGGATCGACCCGGACCCGAGGGTGAAGATCGCCGTACCGAGGCCCGCGACGATCGGCGTGTACTTGGCGAGGCGGTCGAGCTGGCCGTTGAGCCTGGACAAGTCCCAGCCGTTGACGGCCGACTTCATGCGGTCGAGGTTGGCGGACACCTTCCCGAGCTGCGGGCCGAAGCGCACGAGCAGGAGGTCGGCGAACGGCTTCGCCTTCTGCTCGACGGCACGCAGCAGGTCGGCGACTTGGTTCGCCCAGACGACGGCCCGACCGCCGCCCTTGGGGTCGACGAACGGCGCGGCCAGGATGCTGCCGACGTCCCGCCAGGCGCCCTTGACGCGGTCGACGGCTCCGTCCATCTGCTGCTTGATGTTGTCGGTCGCACCACCGAAGCGGTCCATGAGACCAGACACGAGCGGGTCCCACACCTGCTCGACGGGAATGCCGCCGGGCTTGGACGCGAGCTGCCGGATCTCGGCGCCGGTCTTGCCCATCGCCTTGCCGACGATCGTGGCGGCGTCGATCCCGTAGATGCCGAGGTCGCGCAGCGTCTCCCCGGTGAGCTTGCCCATGCCCTGCATCTGGGCGAGCGCGTAGGTGACGTTCCCGACCTGCTCGTTCGACCCGCCCACCGCGGCGACCGCATTCTGGATCGCGTCGAGCGCGGGGATCACGTCCTCAGCGGCGACACCGAAGCCCAGGAGCTGCTGCTGGGCGGTGATGAACACCTGCTTCGCGAACGGCGACGTCTTGGCGAACGCGTCGAGCTTGTCCATCTGCGCGTTCGCGGCCTCGGCACCACCGAGCAGCGTGGACAGCGCCGCGCGCGAGCTCTGCTGCAGCCGGTTGTAGTCGTACCCGACCTTCCCGACCGCGAGCCCGAGACCCCCGACCGTCGTCACCGCGGTCGCGAACGCCCCGGCGACGGTCTTCCCGGCCGCCGACGCGGCCGAGCCCATCCGGGACATCTTCTGCCCCGAGGTGTCCATGCCCCGGTCGAACTGCGTCGAGTCCAGCGTCAGGTACGCCTTCAGCTCGCCAGCGAGCACGTGCTCACCTCCTGGTGTCTTGGAGCGCGCGAGACGTCCGTGTGTCGGTGGTGACCAGGGCGAGGATCCGGCGGCGCAGCCACCGCCACGACCGTCCCGCCAGTGCGGGGTCCTCGAGGTCGACGCCGAAGGTCTGATGCAGGTCGACCTCGACGAGCGCCCACTGCTTCAGCAGGAACCCCCACGTCACCGCGACGCCGGCGTCCTCCGGGTCTTCGCTGCGCGGGCGGAGCTGCTCGGGGACGCCGCGGTACCGCGGGTAGATGCCGTCCGCGTCGGGCTCGCCGACCCCGTACGGCGCCCACGCGGCGACGAGGCTTTTGGGTCCTCGTCGACCTGCTCTTCCGGCGTGCCGTGCAGCGTCTCGAACATCGCCTGCGCGGCGAGCTCACCCAGGACGTGCGCGTACATCGCGTACTGCCCGGCCAGGGCGATCTCCTTGCCGGTGCGCCCGTCGGCGATCATGTCGTCGAGGACGGGGCCCAGGGCGAGGCGCTGCACGTCCTTGACTCCGCGCAGCTTCCCGACGGTGTCCTCGTCGATCTCCGCCTCGGGGTCGCCCATCGACCGCAGCCCGAACGTGACGAGCGCGGCCAGCCGCAGCCCGTCCTCGTACGACGGGTCGGGGACGACGTACTCCTTGCCGCCGACGGGGATCTTCAGCCCGGGCGAGAGGTACTCGGTCAGGTCCTTCACACGTCACCCTCTTCATCGGTGTTGGGCCGCGGGGCCGCCCCCGCC
>NZ_LFKW01000132.1:33791-44351 GCF_001040865.1 Cellulomonas sp. A375-1
AGGCGCCGCGGGTGTACGGCAGGGCGTCGGAGGCGCCCGCCGCGTTCGTGACGACGGTGTTCGCGGCGCCCGCCGTCCCGGCCGGCATGATCGCGACGATCGTCGAGTCGCCGACGACGACCCACGACGTCGCGTTCGTGGCCCCGAACTTCACGCCCGACGTGGGGATGGTGCCGGTGAAGCCGGAGCCCTTGATCGTCACCTGCCCGCCCTGGGCGACCGCCGACGGCGTCGCCGACGTCAGGGTCGGCTTCGTCGCGGGGGCCGCGACGGGGACGGCGATCTTCTGCACCGGGCCGGCAGACGTGAGGGTGATCGACCACCCACCGACCTCGGCGTTGCCGGTGTTCTGCCGGTCGGCCTGGACGGTGAAGCGTCCCTCGCGGGCGTAGTCGCTGCCCTCGGAGTCGTAGTAGCGGACGTGGACCTGGGCGGCCTTGCCGCGCAGCCCGGGGGCCGCCGCGTCGAGGAGCTTCTGCACCTCCGGCAGGTACGCGCCGGCACCGTCCCGCTGGATCTGGATCGTGAAGCCCAGGGTGTCGGTCTCGCCGACGCGGACCTGGTTCGCGGCGCCCTCGTCGTCGTAGGTCGCGGCGTCCAGGAGGGTCGGCGCGGACTGCGGGGCGACGGCGGAGGTGAAGCGGATCGCCTGCCAGTTCGGGGTGTCGCTGGCGGGGTAGGCGAGGTCGATGTCGAGGTCGAGCTCGTAGGAGAAGCCGAGGTCGGTGGTCATGGTCATGCCTCCAGGGGCGGGGGGTTGAGGATGAACTCGTAGTTGTCGGTCCGCTCCTGGCGGCCGGTGTCGTCGGCGCCCAGGCGGGCGGACGAGATCCTGCGTGCCCGGGCGACCCCGCCGCGGCGGTGGACGCCGTGCAGGGCGGCGAACCCGGCCGATGCGAGGGTGTCCGCGCCTGCGGGGGCACCGGGCGCCCCGCGGTACCGGACCTGCACGTACCTGACGGTGGTGCCGGTGGACACGGGGTCGGTGGAGGAGTAGACGGTGACGCCGATGGCCCGGTCGGGGATCTCGGCGATCGGGCCGTAGAAGATGCCCACCTCACCGGTGGTGTAGGTCGGGCCGGTGGGGCGCCATGCGCCGACGCCGGCAGCGGCGAGCCACGCGGCGATGAGGCGGGTCAGGGTCGCGTCGTCCATCAGCGGCTGCCGAAGGTGCGCTTGATCGCGGTGGCGATGATCGCCTGCACCTCGCCGGCGGTGTCGGCGACGGCGGACTCGAGGAACTTCGCTCGTCCGTGCCTGTGCCGCAGTTGCAGGTCTTCGTGCTGACGGGCCGCGTACGGCAGGTCCGTCGACACGGACGCGACGAGCTCGTGCTCGGTCGCGGGGCCGACGAGCTGCGAGGACCGCAAGTCGCCGACATCCAGGGGTGTGCGGGACACGGACACGGCCCGAACCCGCTCGGCACCGGTGGTCAGGCCGGCCGCGGCGCCGCGGCGTGCTGCGGCCTTCACGGCGGTTCCGTTCCAGGTGACCTCAGCGTCCATGGGTCTCTCCGCTCAGGTGAGGGTCGCGACGACGTGGGCGGGCAGGCCCAGCGCGCCGCCGTCGAGGGCGGCGCTGGTGATGACCGTGGCGCTGCGCGACGGCAGCGTGACGCGCGACCCAGGGGTCAGCGAGGTCGTGCCTGCGGGTGCGTACACGGTCGTCTCGGCGATGACCTCGCGCCCGTCGGGCCCGCGCACCAACTGCCGCTTGTCCTCGACGAAGCACGGGACGGTCGCGGGTGCGGCGAACACGTCGCCCTCGCCACCGGAGCCGGTCAGGGACTCGACGGTGACGGTGTGCACGAAGAAGTCCTCGAGGCCGCTCATCCGCGCGTCCCGGTCGCTGCGGTCACCAGACCGGCGTCGGCGAGGATCAGCAGCGCCTCCTGGCAGAGCCGTGTCGCGGCCTGCGTGCGTGCGGTCATCGCGGTGACGGACGCCGCGGCCGCGGTGTCGTACTCGACGCGTGCGGTGCCGAGCGCCTGCGCCTTCGTCGGCGCCGCCTGCAGCTGGACGCCGCCGGCGGCCGGGTCGACGTCGGCGGCGGCCCAGGCGGCGACCTGTGCGCACGTCGCGTCCCGGAACGCAGCGGCCGTGGTCGGCACCGCGGGCGCGCCGGCACTGTCGGTCGCGTACGAGGCGGTGAGGGTCGCGCGCCGCACGAGGACCGACGCGGACCGCAGCAGCGCGGTGGCGTTCGCGGGGACCGGGGCGACGCCCCAGGCGGTGAGGTCGTCGGTGGTGGCGTACACGAGCATGACGGCCTCCTCGGGGGTGTGGTGGCTGGGGCGCAGGTCGACCGTGCAAGGGGCAGAAAGGGCGCGACGACCAGGCGCGGCGTTACCCGCCACGGACCCCTCAGCTCGCCTTCACCGCAGGTGTTCCTACGTGGGGCCGTCTTTGCGGTGTTGACGCCCCAGCCACCCGAACCCGCCGCCGGACGGAGGGACCGGCGGCGGGTCGGCGGGGACGTCAGGCGGGCGGGGCCTTCGCGTCGGTGATGCCCTTGACGATCTCGTCCTTGTTCGACGCCGACCCGAGGTCGATGCCGTGCGCGGCGGCGTACGCCTTGAGCTGGGCGACCTTCCACGCGTCGGTGGGCTCGCCGTCGGGGAACGCCGGCGGCTCGTCGTCGATGGTGTAGCCGTGCCGCTCGAAGTACGCGATCGCGCCCTCGTCGTCCGTCTCACCGGTGCCGTCAGCGAACGTGACGCCGGCGACGGTCCCGGTGAAGCCCTTCACGGGCGTGTGGATCTTCGGTGCCATGGGGTGTGCTCCTCGAGCTCAGTCGCCCTTGCGGACGATGGAGTCCCACCAGCGGAACGTGGCCACGACCGCACCGTCCTTCCACGCCTGCAGCGACCCGTCCGGGCCGTCGTAGTCGAGGTGGTCGGCCTGCACGGTCGTCGACTTGTCGCCGCCGGTGGAGATGACGTAGGTGCCAGGCTCGGAGAGCCCGGCGGGTACGGAGCCGTACATGTCGCTCCTGTCTGGTCAGTGGTGCCCGGGCGCGCAGGTCGAGCGCGCCCGGGCGGGGCCTCACTGGACGCGGATGTTCCGCAGGACGGCGGCGGCCTTCGTGGCCTTGAGCGCGACCGCGGCGGGGCCGAACTCGACCTCGCCCTTCTTGACCGCACCGGCGGCGCTGAAGTCGGGCAGCCACGTCTGCACGATGCGGCCACCGATCGTCGAGACGCCGTGGAAGCCGTCGAGACCGACGCGGTAGGCGTACAGGTCCGTGAGGCCGGTCGTCGAGACCGACGCGACCGTGCGCGTGACGATGGGGATGATCGGGTTGTTCGTCCCGGCCTTGGCGCCCGGGTCGGCGAACACGACGCTGCCGTAGGTCTCCCGGACGATCGGCCGCCCGTCCGCCCCGACCAGGTCGTCGACCGGGTTGCGCGTGTACATGCCAGCCCGGCGCGCCGCGGCGCGGACCCGGGCGAGCGCCTTCGCGTTGCCGAGGATGACCGTGGGGGTCCCGTCGAGCAGCGCGAGGAACTCGTCGATCGCGTCGAGCGCCTTGAACGCCGCGCGCTCGTCGGTGTCGAAGTCCCGCCAGTCGGTGACCGCGGCGGTGCCGGTCTCCGTGCTCGAGCCGGTGAGGGCCTTGTCGAGACCGTCGAACCCGTTCGCGTCCGTGGCGATGTCGCCGTTGACGACGAGGTCCTGGAACGCGGTGTTCGCGGCCTTGACCTTCTGCAGGAGGTTCAGCTGCACGGCACCGGACGCGGCGGGGCCGATCCCGGCGACGACGCGGTCGACCTCGAAGGAGCCGCCGAGCACGGCGAGCGTCACCGACTTCTTCTCGGTGGTGACGTTCTGCGGGGTGTACTCGGAGTTGATCGCACGGGTCGCGGCGGTCGGCTGCGTGACGAGCCGGCGGTACCCGTAGTCGAGGGTGGTGCCACCCCCGACGGGGTTGACGACGTCGTCGAAGACGAGCGTGTCAGCGATGACGGACTCCTTGCGGAACTCGTCGATGACGGCAGGGTCGTAGTCCTGCAGGGCGTTGTTCTTGGACTCGGCCAGGGTGACGGCCATGGTGGACCTCCAGGTCAGGCAGTGCCGTAGTGCGCCTTGATGGCGCCGGCGAGAGTGGTGGGCTTCTTCGATCCCTCACCGGTCCCGCCGGTGTGGTCGACGCTGCTCGAGCCCGCCACCAGGGCGGTCTTGAGCTTGGGGTTCTGGGCGACGGCGTCCTTGATGGCCGCGTCGACCTTGCTGGTGAAGTCCTCGGCCGTGGGGTCGAGGTCCGCGACCTTCGCCAGGAAGGCGCGGGAGTCGAGGAGCGCGGCCGGGTCGCCCTGGTGGGTGCCGGCGGCGCGGTAGACGGCGAGCTCGACGGCGGCCTGGCGGGCCTGCTGCTGTGCGGCCTGGACCTGGGTGGCGAGCTGGTCGGCGGTGGGTGCGGCGTTGCCGTCGGTGACGAGACCGAGGGCCTTGCCGAGGTCCTGGACGAGCGCGTCGCGCGCCTCCTGCGCGGCGGTGGCCTTCGCGTTCGTGCGCGATGACGCGTTCTCGCGGCGCAGGCGGGCGATCTCGGCCTTGAGTGCGGCGGGGTCGTCGGGGAGCGTCTCGCCACCCTGTGCGCCCGTCTGGTCGGTGGCGGCCGCGGCCTGGCTGGCGGGCTGCACGCCGGCTGCGGCCGCGGCCTGCTGCTCGCCGGGGGTGCCGGTGGCCTGGCCGGTCGCACCGGCGTCGCCGGTGGCCTCCATGACCGCGTCACCGAACGTGGCGCGGTGGAACGCGAGGAGCTGGGCGACGAAGTCGGGCGCGGTCATGTCGACGACGCTCGAACCGGGGACGTAGCTGGTGGTGCGGGACACGCTGACCTCCTGGGTCGGAGTGACGGCCCGGCGCCGGGCCGGGCATGACGAAGGCCCCGACACCAGGACGGTGCGGGGCCTCGGATCGAAGGGGGCGCGGAGGTCTAGGAACGCGGCGATGGCGGCCCCGCTGTGCAAGTGCACTGCGTTACCGCCATCACCACCAGGCTACTCCGAGCGTCGGACAACGCGCACGATCGTGCCGTCCTTGCACAGGACGAGCACCTCGAGCAGGGACGAGCCGGGACCGAGGCGGCGCCGCACCTCGTCGATGATGTCGACGTCGGCGAGCGGCGTCCGGGACGTGTCGAGCACGAGGCGGTCTGCCTGCCCGCTCGCGCGGCTCAGCTGGTGGGAGATCGTGTGCCTGCCCGAGCCGGTCGGCGCCTTCATCTCCCACGGCTGGCCGTCGAGCAGGATGTCCGGCGTACGGACGCCCTTCGTCGTCGACGGGACCTGGAAGCGCACCCGGTGCCCTGCGTTGGCGAGCCGCTGCGCAGTGTTGAGCTCGTGGGCCTGCGGGGCGAAGCCCTTGACCTGGGGGACTCGCACGTGCCCGGTACGCGGGACACCGACGGCGTCGGGGGTGACTCGGCGGCCGAGGTTGATCTGCTCGCGGTACCGCTTGCGGTTCAGGCCGGTGTCATCGACGTGCTCGCGGATCTGGCGTTGCAGGTCCCGCACCGCGGCGTTCGCGCGCCGCCGACCCTCGGGTGTGACCGCGGCGGCCGCGTCGATCTTCGCCTTGCGAACTTCGCGCTCGAGGTACCGCAGGTGCTCGCGCTGCTGCTCAAGCTCAGGGTCGTACGTTGTCGCATCGACGACCGGGTCGAGGCCGGGGATGAAGGAGACCGTCGTGCACCGGCAGTTCGGGTGCTGCCAACCCTGGTCGCGTGCCTGCTCGAGCGTGCCGGCGACCGTCACCGTGACCGTGCCCGGCCCGATCGTCGACGGGATAGTTATCCGACCGGTCGGGCCCGGGCCGATGCGCAGGATCTTCCCGGCCCACTGCGCGCACGACTGGCACGCGTCCGATCCGACGACCACGCTGACGAGGTCGGTCCCGTTGTCGACGAGCGTCTGCTCGTGCTGCGCGTTCCACGCCCGCCGCGCCGCCGTGCGCGTCGCCATCTCCACGTACGTCGCCGTGTTCCAGCGGCGCCCGGCCTTGTCGACGAACGCGGGCGCACCGCGGCGGATGAGGTCCTGCCAGGCGGCGGCCTGCGCGGTGCGGGTCGTCTGCCCGAGCCCAAGGAGCAGCCGCGACGTCGGCCCGGCGATCACCTGCCGGTACACGTCGTCCGGCCACCGCAGGATCCGCCGCGTCACGTCGTCGAACGCGTTCGTCAGGTCCAGGGTGAGGGCCTGTGCGGCGAACGCGCCGCGCGCGACCGCTGTCGTGCGCGCGAGCGCGGGGACACCGCCGAGCGCTGCGAGCTCGTCGAGCGCCGCGGCGACACCGCCGGCCGTGGCTGCCTCGAGGATCGTGGCAACCTGCTCAGGTGTGGCGGCGCGCAGCGCCCCGGCGACCTGCTGGGCCGCGGCGCGTAGCTCGGTGATCCGCAGCAGCGTCTCAGCGGTGTCCGCACCGGCCTCGAGCGCGGCGGCGACCTGCACGGCGATCGCCCGCTGCAGGGACGCCTCCGCGTCGGCGAACATGCCGGCGAGGTCGGCGATCGCCTTGTCGAGGGCGTCACGGTCGTCCGGCCACCAGACGGCCACGGGGCTACTCCGTGATCGCGAAGGGGTCGTTCGCGGGCACGCCGTGCTCGCGCAGGATTGCCGCGGCCTCGGCCTTGATGCGGTCGTCGTCCCAGTCGGGGTGCACGAGGCCGACGAGCGTCTCGGTCGATGCGGCCTCGGCGGCGCGCAGTGCCGCGGCGGTCTGCGCGGCCTGCAAGGGCGTCTCCCAGATGCCGTCCGGGAACGTGACCTTCAGGTCGGTCGCGTCGTGGCTCTTGCCGAACACGGCGGCGTCGACGGACAGGAGCTTCTCGACGAGCTCGGTCAGCGCGGGTCGCCACAGGCGCAGCTTGCGGCCGCGGGTCTTGAGGGACCGGGACTCGCGGGCCATGACCTCGGTCGCGGTGGTCTGCGACGTCTCGCCCTGCTCGCCGAACGTCTGCACGGAGTACCCGGCGGACTGCACGATCCGGTCGGACCACTCCTGCGCGGTCGCACGGTGCTCCTCGAAGCGGATCGCGAACTGGACCGGGGTGATGGGGGCGTCGGACTCCTCGCCGGCCGCTAGCTTCAGCGGGGCGAACACCTCACGGTCGAGGTCCATGCTCGCCCCGGCACCGGGCCCGTTGTCGTCGAGCATGTACCGCGCCACGACGAGGCGTGCCTTCGCGAGGCGGATGTCTCGCATCCACGCGGCGTGGATCTCGTCGAGGTTGTCGAGCAGCGGCTCGACGCCGTCGATGTCTGCGGCACCGAGCCCACCGGCGGCGGGGACGTGCCGCCAGGCCTTCGCCGTGGCCGCGTCGGTGTTCGGGACGTACACGACGGCCAGGCCGGGGGTGCGCCCGGCGATCACGTACCCGTCTGCGTCGACCACGGTTGCGAGGGGCGCGGTGGCCGGCCTCTCGACGAGCGGGACCGCGCGCCCGAGCTGCGTGTCGTTGCCCTCGTACAGGCCGTGCTGAATCAGGCCGACGCCGTCGAGCCCGAGCTCGTGCCGCTCGAGGTGGCGCCACACGACCGAGCCGTCGCGCTCGACGACGTGCCAGAACGTCACCGCACGCAACCGCCCCCACGCGAACTCGGGGACAGCCTCGTCCGCGGCGACGACGGTCGGGAACGCATGGTCCGCGACCTGCACGTCCCAGGTGACCCGCAGGTACACCCCACCGAGCGCGGCGCCAGCCTCCGCACCGCCGGTGAGGGTCGCGAACAGGGGGTCGGCGAGGACGTCGTCGAGGTGCCCCTGCGTGGTCTTGTCGGCGACGCGAATGGCGGGCGGCTCGGAGAACAGCAGGTCCGCACTGGTGCGGGCGATGTCGGCGGCGAGGGGGACGTGCGTGAGGTCGTTGCGCTGCTGACCGCCGCTGGTCGGGGGCCGTCCCCACCAGAAGCGGGCGAGCGCGCCGACGACGCCACCGCGCAGCTGCGAGGGGCGCGCCGCAGGGGTGGAGCCGGCGCGGTAGACAGAGGTCAGGGCGGACGGGTCGCCGGTCCACCACGCCGACCAGCGGGCGAGGACGGGGGTGACGGGCTCGAGCCGCTTGGGGGGCCAAATGGTGTCGACGGTAGGCAGCGGCACGAAACGACACCTCCGTGTGCGTGATCGGTGGAATGGTGAACCCGCACGCAACGAAGCGAGCACAACGCGGAATGGGGGATCGGCAATGAGCGAGAGCAGCACCGATGGGCTGGGCGAGAGGCTTGATCTGCTCGCCGAACAAGTCCGGCAGGCGACTTCAGGGGTTTGGACGCCGCATCTTGGAGCGATCAGCCTCATCGACCTGGCGACCGCTGGCGAAGCGTCGATCGCGACGCTGACGACGAAGCCTTGTGTGGCGTCCGACACGGGACACGGCCTCGATGTGTCGCTCGTGACCGTCACAGAATCGTTCGTTGTCTGGTCGGAGTTCGCAGGCGCCACGGACGACGGGCAGTGGGGCGGCGAAACCGATGGCGCGATCGCGGTCGAGGTCGTGCCGATCTCGAGCGTGAACTCGATCGGGATCGCCTTGGACTCGTTCACCCACACCATGGAGCGCAGTGAGGTCGAGGCGGGCAGGCTCCCCAGTCGCGGACGAGTTGTAGCCGGCTTCACGGGCACGGCTCGCGAACTCGTCGTCTCCGGACGGAGCCGGGACGCTCAGGCCGCCCTGAGCCACCTCATCAAGGCGCTGCGACCGTCCTAGTCGGTTCCGTCGCCCGGTGCAGTGTCTGCGGCCGGGGCGAGGGGGATGAGGTCGCGCCAGTCGAGGCGGGTCGTGTAGATCGCGTACCGCAGCGCGTCGACCTCGTCGTCGTCAGCCTTCACCGGCTCGTCCTGGCCGCGGGCGGTGGCCTTGTCGGACCACACGTACCCCGGGATCCGGTCGATGAGGTGGCTGCAGGTGTCGGCGACGACGAGCCGGTCCGTGGCCAGGAGCGCGGCGATCGTGCGGATGCCGGGCAGGACGGCCTTGTGGGCGTTGCGGACGCCGCGCAGGTCATCGTGCTGCAGCTGGTTGCGGAAGCTCGCGGCCGCGGAGTCGACGGCGACCCACTCGGGTGTGCGCCACGCGTCGACTGGCTGACCGGCGAGCCAGGTGCGGAACCGTGCGGACTGCTCGCCCTGCGTCGCGGTGGCCGGCGCCCACTCGGCGAGGACGTACAGGCGGTGCTCGCCGGTGTGCCCGTCGCGCAGGTCGGGGCCGAGGCCGAGGAGGTACCCGCGGGTGTGGTGTGTGTCGCCGTAGTCGATGCCGACGGCCAGGACCCGGTCCATGGTCGGGAACGTGTCGGGTGCGGCGACGTGCCGGGTGGGGTCCCAGGTCTCGTAGATCGCGCCGGCGGCCTGGACCCACTCGCCGACGATGAACCGGAGGTGCCAGAGCCCGACGTACTCGCGGCAGACCTGCGCGACGTACGCGGGGTCGAGGTGGGTGTTGTCGGTGAGCCGGAACCGGAACACCCGGTACCCGAGCTCGGTGGCACGGTCGACGACCTGCTTCTTCAGCCAGTGCGCGGGCCCGTCGGGGTTGGTCGTGGCGAACAGGCGGGCGCCGGGAACGGACATGCGGCCGAGGAGCTGCGTCCAGAATGCCTCGGAGACGAGGGTGGCTTCGTCGACGTACGCGCCGGCGACAGTCAGGCCGCGCAGGACCATCTCGGCGCGGGCGTCGGATGCGCCGAGCACGTGGACGGTGCGGCCGAGGATGGTGGCGGTGGGTGCGCCGGCGGTGTAGCTGACGTGCCGGGCGAGCGCGCCGAACAGCGATGCGTCGGTGAGCGGGCCGAAGACGTTGCGAGCGATGGACTCCCTGGTCCGGCCGACGACGACGAGCGCACCCCCGCGGGGGGCGTGTGCGACGAAGATCAGCCACGCGAGCAGCGACGCGATCGTCTTCCCGGACCTGATCGATCCCGTCCAGAGGTTCACGCGGGCGACGGCTCGGGCGATCGACCACACCTGCCGGGGCGACAGGCCCGCCATCACGGCCGTGAGCACGGCGCTCGTGACCGCGGCGGCGGCGGTCACGGCGTGGCCGGCTCGAGGTCGGGGTCGGGCATGCGGTCGGCGGCTGCGGTGATCGCGGCGGCGATGCCGTCGAGCATGCCGATCGCCTCGGCGACACCCTGGTCGGCGTCCATCTTCTCGAGGCGCTCGATCGACCCGACGAGTGTGTTCACGGTCTGCGCGAGCTTCAGCTTGTCCGTGGGGGTGGGCTCGGGGACGGTGTGCTCGGCGAAGTCGTGGTCCTTGCCGCCCCAGTCGAAGTACGTGTGCGGCTGCCACAGCTGGGTGCGAACGCGTTCGGCGTCGGCGAGCAGGTCGGAGCGCAGGGTCGCGCGCCGTGCGCGGGCGTCGGTGACGCGGGCGTGGGTGGCGGCGGCCGTGCGGGTGCGGTCTGCGGCGGACAGGCCGAGGTGGGCGAGGCGGCGCGCGGTGGCGGTGCGGGAGCGGCCGAGCGTGGAGGCCATGGCGCGCACGGGGGTTTCGGCGGCGTGGAGCTCGCGGAGGCGGGCGTCGTCGTCGTGCGTCCAGGTGGAGCGGGTGGACACGTGGG
>NZ_LFKW01000132.1:44446-48297 GCF_001040865.1 Cellulomonas sp. A375-1
GCGTGGTGTCGCGTGGGCATGCGAAGAGCCCACCGGCGCAGGGGGTACGCGGTGGGCTCTTCGACAGTTGTGGTGATCCTGACCGAATGGTGCGTGACAGCCGCCCAGGACGTCAAGCCGAGACGAGATCAGTCCTTGAGAACCAGCCCGGCGCGCTCGAAGTAGCGGCGGAAGTCCGCGTCGTCGTCGTTGACGATGCGCGCGATCGCCGTCTCGAACGGATTCGCGGAGTACTCCCACTCGACCTTGACGTCCCGGCGGTCCGCCTCGAGCTCCGAAGCGTTGAGGGCGTCTCGAGTCCCGACGGGAAGGACAGCGCGGGCGCCATCCACGGAGATGAGCTGCACGCGGTCGATGAGTGCGCCGTTCCAGAACACGTCACCGAAGAAGATCCGAACGCTCTCGTCGGCGAAGTGCGCACCCTCCCAGAGCTGCGTCGCCGTCTCGATTTGGCGGGAGAGGTGGCCCCACTTGAGGCCATGCTGGATGGTCAGGCGCACGTCGCCGCGGTACACGAGCAGCTCGCTGTGGAGGCGGAACACGTCGTCGTCGATGTCGTAGGCGTTCGCGTAGAACGGTCCGAGGGCGGGGCGGTACCAGTCGTGGGTGTCGGACTCGATGATGAGCGTCTGGATCTTGTGCAGCGATGGCATGTGGCGGTCGGGTCCCTTCCGGTCAGGCCGCTCGCCGTCGGTCCGTGGATGTCAGGTGCCAGCCCTTGCAGCGCGGGCACGGGTACGCGCGCTGTTCGGACCCCGGTCGCCGCGGCGAGTCCTTGCGACCGATCTTCGACAGCGCGAGGAGCGCGTCGAGACGGTCGCGGTAGCGGACCTTCCCGGACGGGCACACGTGCTGCTTCGTGCTCATGACGGGACCCTCCCACCGGCCACTGACACGCTGTGACCTGCGACGAGGTCGAGGACGTCGCCGACCCGGTACAGAGGCCGCCCGCGGACGTCGGCGCGGGGCCGGCCGTGATCGTCGAGGGCGACGGCGAGGAGCCGGCGGCGCTTCCACTGGCGGATCCGGTCGGCGGTGACGGGCACGCCGAGGCCGTCGACGGCGCGGGCGATGTCGACGGCCGGCAGAACGTGGTCCTCGAGCTGCTCGAGCAGCGCCTGCTGTCGGGCAGCGACGTCCCACGTGGTGCCGCAGCGGGGGCAGTCGATGACGGGCCGGTCTTCGGGGGCGTAGAGCTGCTCGGTGCACGACGTCGGCACGAGCGACGGCACGGGTGCGCCGGTGTCGTCGACGGCGCCGAGGTGCATCGCCGTCTCGACGAGCGCCCCGCAGGTGCCGATGAACGCTCGGTCGGCGGGCCGGTCGATCGTGGCGCGGGCGTGCCTGAGGGCGGCGGTGAGCTCGTCGACGACCTGGGGGCCGTCGGGATGCTGGGACAGCCACCGGGTGGCGTCGCGCAGGTAGTCGGCGATGCCGGCCCAGGTGGTGGGCAGGTGGTGGCCGCGGACGGCGGTGACCCAGTCGGCCCAGGCGATCAGGGTGTTGCGGGTGACGAACAGGGCGTCGGCGGCACCGAGGTGTACGACGAGCGGGGTGGTGGCGGCGGTCTGGGGGGCGGGGTGCTCGTCGTCGTCGACGTCGGGGGTGGTTGGGCCGGTGCCGGCGTAGCGGGTGGTGAAGACGGCTTGCCTGGTGAGGGTGGTGTCTAGGTCGCCGAAGAGGCCGGGGAGGTCGGTAAGGAGTCCGCGGAGGCGCCCGGTGCAGCCGCGGCACAGGTACTGGTCGGGGTCGAGCTCGGGTGCGCCGTCGCGGTGGGTGAGGGGGCAGACGCGGGTGTCGGTCATGGTCTCCGAGCCTTGTTGCGGGTTGGACAAGCGTTCAGGTTTGTCAGATCGGGCGCCACGCGACGAACAAGCCACGGCAGGGGCTGCTGGTCGACGACGCACCGCTGAGCGGCGGCCGCGCGCAGGCGCTGCTCGAGCTGGGCGGCGTGGGCGTCGCAGAACGTGTGCCACGGGTGGGCGGTGGCGCACAGGGCGCGCCCGGCGCGGGTGGCGGGCTGCGTGCAGGCGGCGGGCCATTCGCAGGGGGCGTGCGCGTCGAGGTCGACGTCGGGGACGGTCGTGTGGGTGGTGACTGGGAGGCTCCGCGCACGCGCGTCGGCACCGGGCCGGCGGCGAGACGAAAGGAGCACGGTGATGGTGAGAGGTCTGATGCGGGCCGGTCTGGGCGTGGTGGCGGCGCTCGTGATGGCGGCGGTGGCGATGGCGGCGATCAACGAGGTCGGGCAGTCGGCGGTCGAGCGGATCGGGGCGCTCTGATGGCGGCGTTCCTGCACGTGAACGGGACCACGTACGAGCTCGGGTCGGCTCTCGACGAGGTCGGTGTGACGCAGCTCGTGGGCCGGATCGCTGGTGGCGGCGCCCCGCAGCAGGTGACGGTGAAGTTCGACGATGGTTCGCACGCGAACCTGACGATCGACACGTCGAAGGTGTGGGGTGTCGCGGGGTGGATCAGCGAGCCGGGCGGCAGGCTGGTCTTCTGACGGAGCGGTCTGGTGGGCGCGCGTGGGGGACGCGCTCACCAGACGGCTCACCGCTGCACCCCGCCGATGTCGAGCCGCCCGAGGGCGGCGTCCCACCCGGCGCAGAAGTGCTTGTGCGCCTGCACCAGGCCCTTGCTCACGCCGTACTCGGAGCGGTAGTCCGACCAGGCGCACGCACGGTCGATGCCGTCCTGCTCCGCGCTCACGGTCGGTGCGGGCCGGGGCGTGCGGGCCGCGAGGACGGCCCGAGCCATGTCGACGAAGGTCGCGACGTGCGACGCCGGGTGTCGAGACACGCTCGACCTCGGGTCGGCCTCGCCCCAGGCGCGCATGAGCAGGATCGCCATGTCGTCCACGGGGTCGCCACCGACGAACCGGTCCGCGGCGGCGAGAATGCTCGGCGCCTCCCGGTCCTCGTCGGACGGGGCGGGGGCGTCGGGGCGGTAGATGAGCGCCAGCGGGTAGGCGACCTCAGTCGAGACGTCGAGGGGGTGCTTCCGGCCAACACCGAACCATCCGGCGTCGTACCGCGCGTAGGTCTGCCCCAACTCGCCCCGCACCACGCTCTCCACGGGCAGCGCGTCCAGTTCCTCGGAGGTGGTGATCTGCTCAGCCACGGCCGATCGCGCGCGGGACGGAACCGGAACGTCCCCCGTCCCGTTCGCACGTGTCCCGGTGTGGTCGTTGTCGGTCATCGGTCTTCCTCTCGGTCGTTGGCGTGTTGGTTCTGCCAGTCGTGGAGTGCGGCGGCGTGTTCGTCGAGGTCGTCGGGTTCGTCGTCGTTGAGGTGTGCGGCGAGGGCGAGGGTGGTGTGGGCGTACTGGCTGGCGAGGCTCATGGCTCCTCCTGGCGGTCTGCCGCGTAGACGGCGAGGGCGTAGGCCTGCCAGATGTCGGCGTGGAAGCCGTGGAACCACCCGGGTTCGGCCTTGGTGCCCTTGCCGTGGTTGGGCTGGCCGGGCGCGAAGCGGTCGACGAGCGCCTGCCGGATGTTCGAGTCGTTCGCTCGTGGGCTGTGGCAGTGGTGGAGCTTGATGGGCTGCCGCTTGACGAGGTCGACGTCGATGTCGCCGAGGGTCTCGAGGTAGCGGCCGATCCAGACGCAGGTCTCGAAGACGTCGGCGCCGACGGCCATGCCGTAGGAGGCGACCATCTCGATCACGGCGGTGTCGGCGCGCACGAACGTGTGGTTGGTGACGATCAGGTCGCGCAGGACGGTGTTCGGGCTCTTGCTGAAGTGGAGCGGGCGGCGGGTGGCGACGTCGATGAGGACCCACCCGGAGGAGGTGTTGCCTGGGTCGATGGCGAGCAGCGTGGGCATCTGGGCTCCTCAGAAGGGTGGCGGG
>NZ_LFKW01000132.1:48393-50568 GCF_001040865.1 Cellulomonas sp. A375-1
TGGGTGGTTGCAGCGGTGTGCGGCCAGGACGAGGACGTCGGGGCCGGCGCGGGGTAGGACGAGGCCGCGCAGGGTGCAGGGGGTGCGTGCGGTGAGCTCGTAGTGGCCGGGGATGCCCCACAGGCGCCAGGTGGGGCGGGCGAGGATGACGGCGGCGGCTTCGAGCTGGGGTGTCAACGGGTGGGGGTCGACGATGGCGAGGGTGGCGATGAGGGGTGAGTCGTACCCGGCGATGACGAGGCGCCGGCAGTCGCGGCACCAGCGGGGGACGGCGCGGGTGCCGACGAGGGCGGGGTCGTGGCCGGTGCGGGTGGCGTAGGCCTGCAGCCAGTACGGGGTGGTCATCGGGTGATCCGGGCGGCGGCGGTGATGAGGGTGGTGGCGATGTGCCGGCGGGTGGCGTTGCGTTCGTCGGGTCCGTGGTCGCACTGGGCGAGTGCGGCGCGGAAGACGTCCCAGGCGGTGGCGAGTGCGTGTTCGTCGTCGTCGGCGGCGTTGAGCAGGGCTGCCCAGCGGGGGTTGTCGATGACGGATGCGAGCTGCGGGCCGATTGGCTCTCCTGTGCTCGCGTGCTCGCGCACGTAAGGCGGGTCAACTGAACAGAACCTGTCATGTGTCATGGACGGTGTTCCGTGCTGACCCTGGGTGTTCGTGTCATATGTGTCATGACCTGCGGTGTCACGTCCCGGACCGGTCAGGCTGGGGGCGGGTTGGGGCGATGACGGATGTGTCATGGGGTCGGTCACCAGCCTTCTTCCTGGCCCCACGCGGGCTCGCCGGATGACGCGTCCTCGGGGTCTGATGACGGGTTGTCGAGGAGGCGGATGCCGTCGTAGTAGCGGGCGTGCATGTCGCGGTTGGACTGGACGCCGAAGCGGGTGCGCAGCTGCTGGGTGAAGGCCTTGGGGGTGGCGGGCTCTTCGCCTTCGGTGCGGCACCAGCGCTCGTAGGCGGTGCGCAGGGCGGCGACCTTGACGTGCATGTGCTGGGCGTTGGGGTCGCCGGTCTCGCACTCGTCGGTGACGAACCGTCCGACGGTGTCGGTGTCGGTGGCGTAGGCGTCGGTGGCGGCGCGTACGGACTCGGGTTCGGACAGGCCGTGGGTGAAGTAGTCGGCGGCGCCGGTGACGAGCCAGGCGAGGATCGCGGGGCCTTCGTTGTCGACGAGCTGGTCCTCGAGGTCGGGGACGCGCTTGTCGGCGGGGACGGTGTGCTCGAACGGCAGGAGGCGCAGGCGCCGCCAGAACGCGGGGCCTCCGGCGCGGACGGCGGGCTGGTGGTTGGCCAGGAGCCACAGGGTGTGGGTGGGGGTGAAGGAGAACCAGTCCTGTCGCATGAACCGGCCGGAGATGACGTCGCGGCCGGTGAGCTGCTTGATGCGGGCTTCGGCGAACCGTTGGCCGTCTTCGAGCTCGGAGGTGACGACGAGGCGGGCGCCGGCGAGGCGTGCGAGCTCGGTGGGGTGTCCTTGCTGGTGGGTGGCCAGGAGCATCTCGGCGGGTGCGGAGATGGAGTATCCGTCGTCTCCGACGCCGACGATGCGCTGGATGACGCCGAGGAGGGTGGTCTTGCCGTTCGCCCCCGGGCCGTGTGCGAAGGGCAGGAGCTGCTCGAGGACCTGGCCGACGAGGGAGACGCCGAGGAGCCGTTGGATGTAGGTGGTCAGGGCGGGGTCGCCGGCGAAGGTGTCGGCGAGGAACGCGAGCCACCGGGTGGGTGTGGTGTCGAAGTCGGGGGCGACGGCGGTGGAGCGGGTGTGCAGGGCGGCGGGGTCGGGTGCGGTGAGCTGCCCGGTGCGCAGGTTGATGACGCCGGCGGGGGTGTTGAGCTCGTAGGGTCGGGCGTCGAGGTGTGCGAGGTGGGTGACGGTGCGCGGGTCGGTGCGGGCGATGGCGACCATGGCGTCGAGGCCGCGGCGCGACAGGGACTTGTTGCGGTGGTTGCGTGACTCGCGGTCGTGGTTGGGCAGTGCGCGGGCGATGGTGCGGGCGTGCTCGTGGACGCGGCCGGCTTCGTCCCAGGTCCACCGGTGCCCGTTCCAGGTGATCCAGGTTCCGCGCTGGGGGACGTACCGCACGGTGGTGTGGTGGGTGTCGATGAGGCGTAGGGCGTTGCCGTCGTCGGTCTCGGTGTAGGTGGCGGGTTCGTCGATGCGGGACGTCGTCCCGCCCGGGG
>NZ_LFKW01000132.1:50651-55361 GCF_001040865.1 Cellulomonas sp. A375-1
GTGTCGTCCCGGTCGGGGGGATGAGGCCGGCGAGGTCGTCGGCCTGCTCGAGGGGGCGGCGCTGTTCGGCGCGCTGCCCGTACCCGTCGGCGTAGAGCTGCTTCGCGGCGGCGTTGTGGTCGCCGCCGTGCTCGAGGAGGGCGTAGGCGCCGAGCTTGGTGTACGGGACCTCGGCCTGGAAGTCGGTGGAGGTGGTGAAGACGTAGAGGCGGTCGCGGTCGTCCGCGTGCCCGGTGGTGGCGGAGAACCCGGCGCCGCGGGCCTTGCCGGGGCGCAGCCAGTAGCGGGTGCGGCCGCGGGTGGTGACGTGGGTCCACCCGTGGGGGGTGAG
This sequence comes from Cellulomonas sp. A375-1, assembly GCF_001040865.1. Classification (NCBI taxonomy): domain Bacteria; kingdom Bacillati; phylum Actinomycetota; class Actinomycetes; order Micrococcales; family Cellulomonadaceae; genus Cellulomonas; species Cellulomonas sp. A375-1. The sequence continues at coordinate 50,983 of NZ_LFKW01000132.1, forward strand.
GATGTCGGCCCAGTCGGTGCGCTGCTCGTAGTCGTCGCCGGGTGTGATGCCGTCGCCGGGGTCGCGCGGGGAAGCGGTTGCGGCGCGCGCGGGGGTCGCGACGGGATCGGGCTGGTGGTCGAGGGTGCGCAGGACGGTGTGGAACGCGTCACGCTGCTCGAGGGTGATGGTCGGCGCGGTGCCGGGTCCGCCGAGCAGGCGCGTCCAGGGGCGACCGGTGGCGTGGTGGCGGGAGGGTGCGACGACAACCTGTCCGCCTTCGCCGCGGGTCTCGGCGAGGACCTGCACGACGTCGTCACACCCGGTGGTGTCGATCTTGGCGAGCCGCTTGGCGCGCAGGGTGGAGTCGGTGATGTCGGCGGCGCGGGCCGTCTCGGTGGCCTTCCACTGCTCGAGCTCGTCGGGGGTGGAGGGGCGGCGTGCGAGCTTGGTGTTGCCGGGGACGGGGCCGTCGGTGAGGCGGTAGTGGAAGTGCAGGCCGCCGGACGGGGACATCTCGACCCACCCGGTGGTGACGAGGTCCCACAGGTCGCCAAGGCCGGTGTCGTGGGCGAGCGCCTTGAGCTCGGGCAGCAGGTGGGTGGCGCGGCCTTCGAGCTCGGTGAGCTCGGCGTAGCCGGACACAGCGCCCTGAACGACGCCGAGGTCGTGGCTGTCGTCGCCGAACCACTCATCGAGCTCTGCATCGGTAGGGCGGCGGGACTGCAGGTGCTTCCAGTCGCGCAGGGCGGGGGCCTTGGTGCCGTCGCCGCGGATCGGCAGGACGGAGTACCCGTGGCCGATGAGGCCGCGGGCGACCGCGAGGGTGTTCACGCCGCTACCCCCGGGGCTACGGTGGCGCCCATGACGATGGAAGCGCAGGCGGCCGCGCTCGCGAAGATGCAGGCGGCGATGGCAGCCCGGGAGCAACTGATCGCGCAACTGGGCGTCGACGACGGCCCCGGCAACCCGCGGAACCTCTCGCTGATCCCACTGATCCTGCAGACGAAGCGGGACTTCGATGCGGCATTCGCCGAGTACAAAGCCGCGGGAGGCTGAGGAGCCTCAGCCTTGATGGGGGTCACGGGTGGTGCTCTCCTGACGTCGTCGCGCTCTGCTGGGTGCTGGGTCCCCGCGGCCCGGGTCGAACGGGCCCACCCGCGGGGGTTCGGGTGGCTGCCGCGCGCGGGGTGCCGCCGCACACCCAGGGGGCGGGGTGTGCGGCGGCGGTCTCAGGCGGCGACGAGGATCGCCGCGACGTCGGGGGTAATGCCGAGCTGCGCGGCGATCTGCTCGACGGTCAGCCCGAGCGCGGCGAGGGACTTCGCCTGTGCGGCCGGGGTCGTGACCGCCGGGGCGGCGGGCGCGGCAGCCGGCGGCGGGGGTGTCGGCGCGGGTGCGGTCGTCGGCTGGGCGCCCGCCGCGACCGGCGTGGTCGGCGCGGGTGCGGGCGTCGGCTGCTCGCCCATGAGGGCGGCGTTGCCGGCGGGCACGTAGGTGATCTGCCAGAACTTGCGGGACCGCTTGTCGTCGGGGTCCTCGCGGTGGGTGAACGTGACGGTGAGGGTGGCGCCGACCTCGAGGCCGGGGGCGCCCGCGGCGCGGATCGCGTCGCGGACGTCGGCCTTGAGGTAGCGGCCCTCGATGTAGAAGCGGCGGATGCCGTCGTCGTCCTGGATGGACGGGTCACGCATGTCGGTGGCGAGGTCGACGTAGACGGCCATGATCGGGTCACCGGACGGGTAGTACTTCGGGTCGCCGGGACGACCCGGGTTGTTCTTGTCGTACTCGCGCTCCTGGTAGGCCTGCGGAGGCGCGACCACGCGGCCGGTGATGGTGTCGCCGGGGTGGGCGAACTTGGCGGTGGGGGCGCCGCCACCGCCCATGAGGACGTCGTTGGCGTTGGGCGTCTGGGTCATCTTGTGCGTCTCCTTGGTGGGTGCCGCGTCAGGCGGCGATGGTGGGGATGAGGCCGTCGAGCTCGTGGCCGGGTGTGTGCCCGGGGGCGGTGATGCCCGCGGGACGGTCGGGGTAGCGGGCGCAGTCGAAGCAGCCGGTCGCCCGTGGCAGCGATCCGATCCACGCGGTGACCGCGGCGTCGCCGAGGGTGGCCAGGGCGGTCAGGTTGGCGTGGAGCTGGTTCGCGCGTTCGAGGGCACGCTCGGCGCGGCCGCGGTCGTGCGGGGCGCTCCACCAGACGGCCTGGTCGAGCGTCACGGCATTGCGGGGCAGGTAGGCGATCGCGACGTAGTCGACGCGGTACCCAGCGTCGTTCCAGCCCTTGGCGTACAGGTCTGCCTGGACGCGGTACACCTCGGACGGGCCATGGCGTCGTGCCGCGCGCAGGGTTGTCTCGCCGACGATCTTCCAGTCGACGGTCATGCCGATGAACAGGTCGAGCAGGTCGGTGGAGCCCCAGATCTCGCGGCCGCCGATGTGCCCGACCATCGTCTTGCCCTCGGCGATGAAGCGTCGGGCGTTGCGCGGGTAGGTGGCGTTGTCGTGGGCGCGGATGACGTCCTCGAGCTGGGCGTGCACGGCGGTGCCGATCCAGGGGAGCCACGGGATGCCGTCCTGGTTCTTGGCCCAGCCGGCGAGCTTCGCTGCGAGGCAGTGGTCGCAGGGGGTGCCGATCTCGGACGGGCCGATGCGGGTCTGCAGGGATCGCGGCTGGTTGGTGATGGCGTGCTCGATGACGGTGCGGAGCTCGGTGAGACCGGCGGCGGGGTCGCCACCGGTGTACTGGACGTGGGCGGTCTGCTGGGTCGGTGTTGTCATGCCCGCCCCTATGCGCGCTCGCGCGGCGCCGCGATCGGGCCGGTCGAGCGGAGGTGCGCGGCTGCGCGCTGCACGTCGTCGAACGTGACGTCGACGTCGTCGCGGCGGGTGTCGGGGTGGGTGTTCCGCCGTGCGAGCCGGACCATCGCCGGGCCGCTGGTCCCGTCAGGCGCGGTGCGGCCGTCCTGCCAGGACTGCGCAGCGTCCTCCCACCAGACCTCGCGCGCCGTCGGCTGCACCGCACGCGCGATGACCCTCCACGCCTGCTCGTCGGTCAGGGGTGGCTCGGTGACCATCGCCGGGGCGCCGCCGATCTGCCGGAAGCCGCGGTACTGCTCACCCGAGCGGACCGCGCCGTAGCGGTCGACCGCCCGCAGCGACTCGAGGGTGCGAGCGACCGCGTAGACGTTGTGCTGCCACGCCTCTTGCATGCCCTTGCACCAGTAGGGCGCGCCCGAGTACTGGTCAGACCTGTAGAGCAGCGGGCCGTGCTTCGACTCGAACGCGACGATGACCGCGGGCTCGGCCGCGCGAGCGTTCGCACGCAGCATCCCGTCGAGTCGCAGGTCCTGCTCGCGCACGTCGATCTCGATCACCAGCTCGGCGCCGTCGATCATGTCGAGCTCGCGCTCCAGCAGGTCGAGCGCCGTCGACCACGTCACCTTGAACTGCGACGGCGTGCGCTGGGCAGCAGGTCGCAGCCAGGCGCGGTCGGACAGGGGGCGGGTGGTGTACCTCATCCGGCGCCGCCGAGGTCGCTCAGGGTGAACGGGATCGGCTCGTCGAGGTCGCCGAGGTGCGTTGCGACGCCCTTCCCGTCCAGCAGCGCGTGCGCGAGCCGGTGCAGCACCAAGCCGACGGCCTGCGCGGTGAGCTCGGGGGTCAAGGACGCGCCGAGGTTGGAACGGACCTCGAGCTCGGTCTCGCCGAGGAGCTGCACCTTCTTGAGGTGGACCTGGATGACGGCGTCGGCGTCGGTCAGGGCCGGGAACTCGCTGACGGCCTGCCCGAGGAGCGTGACGATCGTGGCGGCCATGGTCAGCGCACCTCGATGACGGGCGTGCCGATGTCGTGGACGTTGGCGGCGTCGAGCACCGTGGGGGCGACCTGGTCCTTGATGGCGGCCGTGTCGGGCTTCGTCTCGGTCCGGTACAGGCCCGGCCACGTCTCGGCCGGGAACGCGGCCTCGAACCGGCTCGTGTTGAGGCGGCGTGCACCGTTCTTCACGGTCACGCGGGTCGCTCCGAGCGGGGTGGTCTTGCCGGCGGGCAGGCGGCGGCGCAGCACGCCCTCGATCTCCTTGATGCGGTCGATCTCCGCCTGGGCGGTCTCCTTGCGCTTCGTGAGCTCGAGGGCGAGCTGGTCGAGCTCGAGCAGGTCGTCGTCGGTCAGGACGACGTCGTCGGTGTGGTCGGTCACGGTCGGAACCTCTTCTCTGGGTGGTGCACGGCGGGTTCAGGCGGTGCGGGAGTACTGGTTGCGGCGTCGGGCGTGGTTGCGGACGGCGAGGTCTTCGGACTCGGGTGCCTTGAGTGCGGCGATGAGGTCGGGGCGGCCGGCGCGCTGCAGGACGCGGTCGAGGACGTCGCGGGACCGGTAGCCGAGGCGGGTGGCGGCGCCGG
>NZ_LFKW01000132.1:55424-132375 GCF_001040865.1 Cellulomonas sp. A375-1
CTCGACGACCGCCTCGGTGCGGGACTGTCCCGCGGTCGTGGTCATGCGCGGCCGCCCGGGCTGTAGCGTCGTCGTCACGACGGCGTCACCGCCTCGACGAGCCGGTCGCGCTCGTCCGCGCGGATCCCCGCTTCCCAGCACTGCCCGCACCCGACGCCGCCGACCTTCGTGCGCTCGTCGTGGTCGCACGCCGCGCGCACGGTCGCGGCGAGACGGTGCGTGCGACCGAACCAGGCCGCGCCGCGTGCGACCCGGTGCCGGGTGCTGCCGGAGCCGCGGTCACGGACCTCCCGGGCGAGCCGTGTCGCCTCACCGAGCCCGACCTTCCCGGTGGCGACCATCTGCTGGACCTCGTCGGGCAGGTCGATGAGCAGGAGCCGCTGCTGGACGGTCGAGGTGGCGTACCCGGTGCGGCGGGCGATGTTCGCGACGGTCATACGCCGGGCCCGCAGGCGGGCGAATGCGCGCGCCTGGTCGATCGGCTCGAGCTGCTTGTGCATCGCCGCGGCGAGCATCGTTGAGATCTGCCCGTCGACGTCGCCGCGCTTGGACGCCAGGCACGGCAGGGCACGCGCGCCGGCGAGCTTCGCCGCGGCGTGCCGGCGGTGCCCGTCGAGGATGAGCCACCCGTCACCGGAGGGTGTGACGACGAGCGGCTGCAGGAGCCCGACCTCACGGATAGAGGCGGCGAGTTCGGTCAGGTCGCCGAGGTCGCCGCGGATGTTCGCGGTGTTCTGGTGGATCCGCTCGATCGGGATCATCGGCAGGGTCACGGCAGACCTCCCGGGCGCTGGCGACGCAGCTCGGCGCGCTCGTCCTCGTCGAGACCGCCCCAGATCCCCGCGTTCTGCCGGGTGGTCTGCGCGTAGGCGAGGCACTCGGCGCGGACGGGGCACGTGCGGCAGATGGACTTGGCGGTCTCGATGCGGTCCCGTCGGTCGGCTCCCGGCCGCTCCTCGGAAGGGATGAAGAAGAGCTCGCCGTCGACGTCCGGCGACGCGCAGGCGGCGCGCGCCTGCCACGGCTCGCTGTAGCGGCCGGCGACGGCGCCGGTCTGGCGGGTGAGGGTGCGGGAGCGGAGCTCAGCCACGGGGCGTCACCTCGATCAGGCCCTGCCGGTGCTGCCACCGGTGGTGCTTCACGTCGAGTTCGATCTCTGCCTTCGTGGTGGCGTTCGTGGCCTTCGTCCACGGGCAGTGCTGGCAGGTCGCCTCGTGACGACCGTCGGGCAGCGTGCTCACGGGGATGCGGGGGTGCGCGACGATCGGGTGCGAGCGGGTGAACCGGTAGTTCCGCATGGGCAGGGGGGCGCTCGCGTGGGGTCCCAGCCAGAGGCAGACGCTCCCTGCCTCGTGATCGACCTTGGCGACCAGGCGCGGGTCCAGGTGGCCGCCGCGGTGCTCAGCCATGTCACCGGCTCGGACGTCCTTGGCGGCGACGTCGATGCGACTCATCGGCAAGGTCCTCATCGGGCACCTGCCGGGCGGATCTCCTTCGAGAGGACCGCGATCGACCCGGACGCGACGCGTGTGACGGTGGGCATCCCGCGGGTCGGCTTGTCGGTGAGCAGCTCGACGAGCTCACGTGCCATCGCGTCGGTCGGGCGCAGCCACCACGTGCCGACGTCGGGGCCCTCGGACCACACCGACCAGGTGCCGCCGAGCCGGTAGAGGGTGACGGTCGTGCCGGCACGCGGGCGACCGCCCCGGGGGAGGTCGTACTGGTGTCGCTCGGCGGCGTCGAGCTTGTGCAGGAGGTCGCCGTCCGCGACGCGTCGGGTGCGCGCGCTCATCGCGCACCTCCGGGGGTCTCGTCGGGGGCGAGCGCCGGGATGACGACGGGCGGCTCGTAGGCGGCTGCGGCCTTCCCGAGCAGGTCGACGAGCGGCGGGTACGCGGGCTCGCCGTGGTGCCCGAAGTCGGAGCGCACGACGCCGTGGGCGGCGGCGTGCTCGTGCTCGGCGGCCAGGACGGCGGCGTGCTCGAGCGCGGCCACGAGCTCGTCGAGACCGAGCGGGACGGTGGATGCGTCGATGTCGAGGAGCCGGTCGGCGGCGTCCTGCAGGGTGGAGGACAGCAGGCGGGTGCTCATCGAGTCACCGCCGGGAAGGTGAACGAGCCGAACCGGCCCCAGCCGATGTTGCCGCGCCCGGTCGTGAGGTCGAGGTCGACGGCGTAGTCCCGGCTGACGAGGAACTTGCCCGCGTACCTCCAGACCGCCTCAGCGAGCAGGTCCGCCGCGTTCGGCGCCTGGACGTTGAGCTCGACGGGCAGCGGCGGGACGTCGCTGCTGCGTCCGATGCGGTCGAACGTGACCGTGACGACCGAGGTCGCGCTCGCCTGCGCGCGGGTGGTGCTCATCGGGCACCGCCTCGGCGCTCGACCTCGGCGCGACGGTTCTCGAGCAGCACGACCGGGGCGAGCCGTTGGTCGTCGACGACGCGCAGCGTGCCCTGCGCGGCAGCGCCCGCCCGCAACGAGGCGAGGCCGGCGACCGACGACGCGGCCGGGTGCGTGTCGTGCACGGGGATCCCGGCAACGCGGAGTCCGGCCTCGAGGTCGGTGTCGCCGCGCTGGATCGGGCGGGCGAGGGCGGCGAGCTCAGCAACCGCGGTCGCCTGGGCGTCCTGGTCGAACGGCGGTGCGTCCGGGACGAACCCGCGCTCGGCCGCGACGGCGCGGAACGCCGGGGTGGTGGTGTGGGTGCGCACGGTGCGGGGACGCGCGGGGGCGGGGTGGCGGCGGAACAGGCGCAGCATCACGCCACCTCTGCGCTCTGCGCTGCGCGGCGGGCCGCGATGCGCTGCTCGAGCTCGGCGATCGACGGCCCGCCGGGCCGGTGTGCGGCGCGCGCCGCGTCCTGGACGCTGCGCGCGGCCTGTCGGGCGCGAGCCGCGGCGATCGCCTCGCCGGCGCGCTGGACGCACTCCTTGCGGTCCTGCTTCGCTTCGATACTGGCGGTGAGAACCACGATGGGCGTGAAGACGTTCGCGCCGTTCGGGTGCTGGTGGCTGGCGTTCTCGGCGAAGATGCGGGACCGGCCGTCTCCCCAGTCCTCGGGGCCGCGGTCGATCGTGAACTCGCGGGGCCGGAGGGGCTTCCCGTCGCGGTCGCGGCCCGCCGGGATGGCGGTGATCCGTCGGGTGCCGTTGCTGGTGGGCATCGGTACGCTTCCTTTCGATCGATGGTTCGATCGACGTGGGCCGGTTCTCGTTGGCGCGGGGCCGGCCTTCGTCGTGTTCAGGCGGACTTGCGTGCGGCCTTGCGGGCCGGGATCACCTCGAGGAAGTCGTCGAGGTCGAGGCCGAGTCGCAGGCGGATGCCGGCGATGAGCGCGCTGCCCGGGGCGTCGCCGGCGAATGCGCGAACGACGGTTGCTCGGCCGACGCCGATCTCCTCCGCGAGCTGCTCCTGGCTGCTGATCCCGTGCGACGCCATGGCGGTGCGGATCACCTCAGCCCTGAGGCGCAGCGTTGCGGGGCGGATGGGCTTCATGGGCTCAAGCATGATCATGGATGATCAAGAATGCAAGCGTCGCGGCTCGAATCTGATCACAGAGGCGTGCACTTCACCCTCTAGAGCGCAGGTCAGACGCCCGCGCCTCTATGCAGATGATCAGAATTGATCCTAGAATCGGTGCGTGACCACCGACCTGATCTCCTACCTGCGCCGCTACCGACCGGGGATGACCCGCGAGGAGGTTGCCGTCGCCGCCGGCGTGTCCATCGCGACGCTCACCCGCCGGCTACGCGAGGGCCTGGACGCCGACGAGGTCATCCGCGCGGCACGCCACGTCGGCGCCTCACCCACCGAGGCGCTCCTCGAGCTCGGCATGCTCGAGCAGCACGACGTGCGCCGCGTCGCCGCGGTCGACGCGCTCGACACCGTCCCGGAGCGGGTCCTGCTCGAGGAGCTCCTCGGGCGCGCACTCGAGCGCGAGGAGACCGACGCCGCGGACCGCCAGGAGGCCGGCCTGCCGCCCGCCGCACCGCAGCGGTTCGCCCCGGTCATCGACGTCGCGTTCGGGCGGCCCGACCTTGACGTCGAGCTCGAAGCGCTGCCGGCGGTCGCCGACGAAGGCGCGGACCACGAGGGCGAAGACGAGGCCCTTGAGCGCCACCCATGACGGATCGCCCCTCGCGGAGCGGTTCTCCGCTCTCGCCCTCGCGTGCTCGCGCACGTAAGGCGGGTCAACCGGAAGGAACCTGTCATGTGTCATCGCTGACCGCGGTGCGAATCCGTGACCAGCAGGAACGTTCATGACGGATCGCGCCGACCCGTGTCGGACCCTCAAGGTTTGATCGGACGTCGACGATGACGATGACAGGTCGTCAGGGGGGAGATGACAGGTGGACGAACTGCTCGAGCTGGCCGAGCGTGAAGGCGCCCGCGTGACGTGGCGCGACCTAGGCCGGCGGCGCGGCGAGTACCGTGCCGGGCCGCGGCTGATCACCCTCAACCCGCGCATGTCGACCGTCCTGCAGCGCTCGACGCTCGCGCACGAACTCGGGCACCACCACCACGGCGACACCTGGACTGACGACCCCCGCGAGCACGCCGCCCAGGAGCGCCGCGCCAACCTGCACGCCGCCAGGCTCCTCATCGACCCCGTCGAGTACGCGACCGCCGAGCGGCTCGTCGGCCCGCACCCCGGCGCGATCGCGCGCGAGCTCGGCGTCGCCCTGTACGTCGTCGAGGCCGCACGCGATGCTCTGCTCAACTACGTTCCGGCACCCAGGAGGACAGCGTGAGATCCAAGGAGTGGAAGAGGTCAGCGGGGACCGTCGTGACGGGCATCGTGCTGCTCGTCGTCGGCCAGTTCGTGTTCCAGCTCGGCCAGCAGTCAGCCGTGCGGGGCCTTCTGGAGTCGGGATACTCCGACGACGACACGGGCAAGGGCGTGGTCTTGATCGGCGGCGTCACCGTGCTCGGCGGTCTCGTCACGCTGTGCTGGGGGGTGTGGCAGATGGCCGTCAACGTCGACCTCGCCGGGCTCGTCGCCGCCCGCCACCTCGCCGAACTCGAGATCGCGGACGCCCGCGCCGCAGAGAAGGAGTATCGGCGAGCGCAGAAGGCGCGCCGTGTCGCGGCGGACAGGCTCGCAGCGGTGGCTAGAGACTCGGCCACGCAGGGATCGGCGCCTGGCCCGGGCCAGTCAGAGCCGGCGCCCGGGCGCGAGCCGTGGGAACCTCCCGCCCCGCCGACGCAAGGCTGACCGTGACCCGTCACCTCGCGGCAGTTCCCGAGACGCCGCCGCGCGCGCTCGGGATGATCCGCGTGTCCGACGAGCGAGGCCGCGGCGACGCCCTGCTCTCACCTGACATCCAGCGCACCGCGATCGCCGACCACGCCGCACGCGCCGGGTACACGATCGTCGGGTGGGTCGAAGCGACCGACGAGTCAGGGTCCCGTGCCCGTTCCGCCTGGTGGCCGCGCCTCGACGCCGCGATCGACCGCATCGAGGGTGGCGACGTCGATGTCGTCGTCGTGTGGAAGTTCTCCCGCGCGGCCCGCAACCGACGCCGTTGGGCCGTCGCGATCGACCGCCTCGAAGCCGCCGGCGGGCGTCTCGAGTCCGCCACGGAGCCGAACGAGCGCACACCCGCCGGCCGGTTCGCGCGCGGCATGCTCGCCGAGCTCGCAGCGTTCGAGGCCGAGAACATCGGCGCCGTCTGGAAGGAAGTCCAGGCGTCCCGCGTCGCACGAGGCCTCCCACCCGGCGGCAAGCTCCCGTGGGGGTGGCGCTGGTCGGCCGCGGGACCGGCCGAGCTCGACGGCGACAAGGGCGACGTGATCGTCGAGCTGTACCGCCGGTACCTCGCCGGCGCCGGTGGGCGCACCCTGGCCGCGTGGCTCAACGCCGGCGGGCACAAGCCGATGCACCGCGACACCTGGAACGACCAGACGGTGCTGCAGCTGCTCGAGTCGCCCGTGCACGCCGGGCTCATCACCTACCGCGGGCAGGTGCACCCGGGCGCGCACGACGGGGTCGTGCCCGTCGAGACGTGGGAGGCGTACCGGCGTGAGCGTGCCCGTCGCGCCGCGGAACGCACCGGGCAGCGGACCTACCTTCTGTCCGGGATCGCACGCTGCGCCGCGTGCGGGGAGCCGATGACGGGGTTCTCGATCACGAAGCAGACCCGGTCCCCGCGGCCCTGGTTCTCCTACCGGTGCACGTCGCTCGGCAAGGGCAACCACACCGGCAAGGGCCAGTGGTCGCTCGCCCTGCCCGTCGTCGAGACGGCCGTCATGGACTGGCTGCGTCGCGTCGCCGACGACGTCGACGGCGCCGCGCAGCGTGCCGAGCGTGCCGCGGCCGCGTCCGTCGACGCCGACCTCGAGCTGCAGCGCCTCGCCCGCGACATCACCACCCTCGACCGGCAGCTCGTGAACCTCACCGAGCAGCTCGCCGCCGACGTCGTCCCCGTCGCCGCCTACACCGCCGCCCGCGACCAGATCCTCGCCCGGCGTGCACGGATCGCCACCCAGCTCGACGCCGTGAAGGACGTCGCCGTGCGACGCCCTGCGAACCCGGCCGCGTCTGCGCAGCGGCTCCTCGACGATTGGGCTGACCTCGACGTCGAAGGGCAGCGCGCCGCGCTGCGCGCGCTCGTCGACCGCGTCGAGGTCGATTGCGCCGCCCGGACCGCCCTGGTCGTGCCGCTGTTCTGACGACTGTCGCCGGTCACGGCTAACGGACGTCACGCGCACCCACTGGGTCGTCAACATCCGCAAGTACGTGGTGCGCGCGGACCACCTCGACGACCTCGTCGCGCTCGGCTCGCTGCCGCCCGACGCCGCAACGTTCCTCACTGCCGCGGTCCGCGCGGGCCTCAACGTCCTCGTCTCGGGCGCGACGCAGGCCGGCAAGACGACGATGCTCAACGCGTTGGCGGGGGCGATGCCCGTGCGCGAGCGCGTCATCTCCTGCGAGGAGGTCTTCGAGCTGCGGCTGGCCGCGCGCGACTGGGTCGCGATGCAGTGCAGGCAGCCGAACCTCGAGGGCGCCGGCGAGATCCCGCTGCGGCGCCTGGTCAAGGAGGCGTTGCGGATGCGCCCGGACCGCCTGCTGGTCGGCGAGGTGCGCGAGGCCGAGGCCCTCGACCTGCTCATCGCCCTCAACGCGGGCGTCCCCGCGATGTGCACCATCCACGCCAACTCGGCGCGCGAGGCGGTCACCAAGCTGTGCACCCTGCCGCTGCTCGCCGGCGAGAACGTCTCCGACCGGTTCGTCGTCCCGACGGTGGCCTCGTGCGTGGACCTCGTCGTGCACCTGGGGCACGACGCGCGTGGCCGGCGCCGCGTCCGTGAGGTCCTCGCGATCCCGGGGCGCACCGAGCAGGGCGTGGTCGAGACCGCGGAGATCTTCGCGTGGCGCGACGACAGGCTCGTGCGTGCCGACGGCTTCCCGCCTCACCCCGAGCGCTTCGCGCGCATCGGGGTCGACCTCGCGGCGCTCCTGCGGTCGAGGGGGTGACGTGGACGTCGTCGTGGGACTCGTGCTGGGCGCGGGCGTGGGGTGCGTGTGGTGGTCGTTCTGGCCGCGGGCCGCGTCGTCCGACGCGCGTGCCGGGAGGTGGAGCGCCCGGGTGCAGGACGAGCTCGTCCAGGCGGGTGTCCACGGCGTGACGCCGGGCGGGCTCGTCGTGGCGAGCGTGCTGCTCGCGGTGGTCACCCTCGTCCTCGCCGTCGCGCTGACGCGGGCACCGACCGTGGCGCTGTTCTTCTCGGCGTTCTCGGCCGCGGGGCCGCTGGCGATCGTGCGCGGCCGGGCACGGCGGCGCCGGTCCCGCCTGCGGCAGCTGTGGCCGGAGGTCGTCGACCACCTGGCCTCGGGGATCCGTGCCGGGCTGTCGTTGCCCGAGGCCGTCGCGCAGGTCGGCGAGCGCGGGCCGGTCGAGCTGCGCGCGCAATTCCGGGCGTTCGGCGAGGACTACCGCGCGACGGGCCGGTTCACCGAGAGCCTCGACCTGCTCAAGGCGCGCCTCGCCGACCCGGTCGCGGACCGCATCGTCGAGGCGTTGCGGATCACCCGCGACGTCGGCGGGACGGACCTCGGGCGGCTGCTGCGCACGCTGTCGGGCTTCCTGCGCGACGACGTGCGGACCCGTGGCGAGCTCGAGGCGCGGCAGAGCTGGACCGTGTACGCGGCCCGGTTGGCTGCCGCCGCACCCTGGATCGTGCTCGCGGTGCTCTCGACGCGCACGGAGGCGGCGGCCGCCTACGACACCCCCGCAGGGTTCGTCGTGCTGCTCACGGGCGCCACGTGCACCGTGATCGCGTACGCGGCCATGCTGCGCGTCGCGCGGCTGCCCGAGGATCCGCGGGTGCTGCGATGAGCCCCGTCGTGCAGGGCGCGTTCGCGGGGCTGCTCGCGGCGTGTGGCGTGCTCGTCGTGATCGCGCGTGTGCGCGCACGCCGGATCACGCTCGACCAACGGCTCGCGCCCTACCTGCGGCCGCGACGCATCGGCTCGCGGCTGCTCGGTTCGCCCGTCGTGCGCGGGCCCGTGCCGGTCCTCGAGCGACTCGTCGCTCCCGTGCTCACCGACGGGGTCCGGCTCGTGGCGCGGGTCGGCTCGCCCACCGCGGAGCTCGCTCGGCGGCTGGTACGGGCCGGCCGGCTCGAGACCGTCGAGCAGTTCCGCGCCGGCCAAGTGGTCTCCGGGGCGCTCGGGCTCGCCGCGGGCCTCGCACTCGCGCTGGTCCTGGCAGCCACGCGCGGCTCGGCGACGATCGCCCTGCTCGTGCTGGTCGGCGTGTGCGGGTTCGCGGGCGTCCTCGTCCCGGACTGGTTGCTCGGTCGCCAGGTCCGCGCACGTGAGGGCCGCATCGTGGCCGAGCTGCCCACCATCGCCGAGCTGCTCGCTCTCGCCGTCGGTGCGGGTGAAGGGGCGTTGGGCGCGCTCGAGCGCGTCACGCGCAGCACGCACGGCGAGCTCAGCGTCGAGCTCGAGCGCACGCTCGCCGACGCGCGTGCGGGCCTGCCCATCACCCAGGCGCTCGACGGGCTCGCGGACCGGACGGGTATCCCGGCGCTGGCGCGGTTCGCCGAGGGGGTGGCGGTCGCGGTCGAGCGGGGCGCGCCACTCGCGGACGTGCTGCGTGCCCAGGCGCAGGACGTCCGCGAGGAGGGCAGACGCGTGCTCATGGAGACCGGCGGCCGCAAGGAGGTGCTGATGATGATCCCGGTGGTGTTCCTCATCCTCCCGGTGACGGTCGCGTTCGCGGTCTTCCCGAGCGCGGTGCTGCTGCGGGTGGGCCTGTGACGGCCGACGAGACCTCCAAGACCGACGAGACCGACAAGACCGACGAGACCCGGCCCTCGGGGCCGCAGCTCGAGCCCGCCCCGCCGAGCGGTGGGGCGCGCAGACAAGGAGGAGCACATGATCAGGACAGGCCGCGCGAGGGCGCGTCGGTACCGCACGACGCTGCGGGACGTGCCTCTGAGGTGGACGGCGCGTTCGCACGCGTGGCTGGGGCAGCGGGTGCTCGCCGCTGGCCGGCCGGACCGCGGCGACGTGCCCGGGTGGGTGCTCGTGACCTTGATGACCGCCGGGATCGTGACCGCGCTGTGGGTGCTCGCCAAGCCCCTGCTCGAGAACCTGTTCCAGGACGCGGTCGAGGGCGTGCACGGCTGACACCGCGGCACGGGCGCGTCTCGCGGTGCGGTGACGGGAGCGAACACGGGAGTGCTGTCGTGGACTTCGTGCTGGTCGGCGGGCTCGTCCTGCTGCTGGTGCTCGGCATCGTGCAGCTCACCCTCGCGCTGCATGTGCGCAACACCCTGATCGACAGCGCGTCCGAGGGGGCCAGGTACGGGGCGCTCGTCGGACGCTCGCCGTCGGACGGCGCCCAGCGCACGCGCGAGCTCGTGCGGGGGTCGCTCGCCGACCGTTACGCGGGCGAGGTCGACGCGACGGCCGTCTCGCGCGACGGCGTCGAGCTGGTCGAGGTGCGCGTCCGCGCACCGCTGCCGGTCATCGGGCTGCTCGGTCCGGCGGGCGGGCTGACGGTCACGGGTCATGCGATCGCCGAGGACTCGCTGCCGTGAGCGGTCGCGCGGGAGTGCGAGGGTGTCGGGTGTGCGCACGGTTGCGCGCTCGCTGGACGGCCGGGTCTGCGGGCCGTGGCGAGGACGCCGGGAACGCCGTCGTCGAGTTCCTCGGGCTGTCGCTCGTGCTGCTCGTCCCGCTGGTGTACCTGGTCCTGGTCCTCGCCCGGATCGAGGCCGCGAGCTACGCGGTCGAGGGCGCGGCGCGCGAGGCGGCACGCGCGTACGTCGCGGCCGACGACGCCGAGTCCGCCGCCGCGCGCGCGGTCGCGGTCACCGGCGTCGCCCTCGCCGACCAGGGGTTCGACGACGACCCGTCGGAGGCGCTCGCGATCGTGTGCGAGCAGGACCCCTGCCTGCGCCCCGACGCGCACGTCGAGGCGCGCGTCGAGGTCGTGGTCCCGCTGCCCTTCGTGCCCGGGTTCGTGCGCGACGTCGTCCCGCTCGAGGTGCCCGTCAGCGCGCGGCACGTCGCGGTGGTCGACGAGTTCCGGAGCGTCCGGTGACGGGCGGGGTGCGTGCGTGGGTCGCTCGTCGCGGCGGCGCGCTGCGAGCTCGTCTCGACGACGAGTGTGGTGGCGAGGGCGCCGGGCGGACCGGTGCAGACGGGCGGACAGGTGCGGCCGAGCGTGGGCAGGTGCTGGTGCTGACGATCGGTGTCGTCGTCTTCGCGGTGCTGCTCATCCTCGTGGTCGCGTCCGCTGCCCAGGTGCACCTGGAGCACAAGAGGCTCGTCGCGTTCGCGGACCTCCTGGCGCTCGAGGCGGCCGACTCGATCCGCGACGAGGTGTACTACGGCGAGGAGGGCGACGCGCGGATCCGGGTCACGGACGCATCCGTGCGCGACGCGGTCGAGTCCTACCTCGCGGAGCACCCGGGGCAGACGCGCGGGTGGCGCCAGGTCGCGGTCCAGGAGGCGACGGCGACGGGAGCTCGTACCGCCCGGGTGTCCATCGTCGCGCGGGTGCGTCCCGCGGCCACCGCGTGGGTGCTCGCGGCGTGGTCCGACGGAGTGGTCATCGAGGCCACGTCCAGCGCGACCGCGGACTGAGCGCCGAACAGCGGCTCGTCGGCAGACGCCCCGGGTGCCGGTAACCTGACTCGTTGTGGCCACCACCGACTTTCCCGCTGAGATCCGTGATCTGCGCACCACCCTGGCGTCCATCCAGGCGGTGAGCGACCCGACCGCGCTCCGGGCGAAGATCGCGCAGCTCTCCGAGGCGGCCTCCGCCCCCGACCTGTGGGACGACCCGGACTCCGCGCAGAAAGTCACGAGCGCGCTGTCCGCCACGCAGGCCGAGCTGGAGCGCGTCGACCGGCTCGCCGGCCGGATCAACGACCTCGAGACGCTTGTCGAGCTCGGGCAGGAGATGGGCGACGAGGACACGATGGCCGAGGCCGAGGCCGAGCTCGTCGCCATCCGCAAGGACCTCGACGCACTCGAGATCCGCACGCTGCTCGCGGGCAAGTACGACCAGCGCGAGGCCGTGGTCACGATCCGCTCGGGTGCGGGCGGCGTCGACGCGGCCGACTTCGCCGAGATGCTGCTGCGCATGTACCTGCGCTGGGCCGAACGGCACAACTACCCGACGACCGTGCTCGACACCTCCTACGCGGAGGAGGCCGGGCTGAAGTCGGCGACGTTCGAGGTCAAGGCGCCGTACGCCTACGGGCACCTGTCCGTCGAGGCCGGCACGCACCGCCTCGTGCGCATCTCGCCGTTCGACAACCAGGGACGGCGTCAGACGTCGTTCGCGGCCGTCGAGGTCATCCCGCTCATCGAGCAGACGGACTCCATCGAGATCCCCGAGTCCGAGATCAAGGTCGACGTGTTCCGCTCGTCTGGCCCCGGTGGGCAGTCGGTCAACACGACCGACTCCGCGGTGCGGATGACGCACATCCCCACGGGCATCGTCGTGTCGATGCAGAACGAGAAGTCCCAGATCCAGAACCGAGCCGCGGCGCTCCGCGTCCTGCAGTCCCGCCTGCTCCTGGTCCGCCAGGAGGAGGAGCGCGCGGCCAAGAAGGAGCTCGCGGGCGACATCAAGGCGAGCTGGGGCGACCAGATGCGCTCGTACGTGCTTCAGCCGTACCAGATGGTCAAGGACCTGCGTACCGAGCACGAGGTCGGCAACCCGGCCGCGGTGTTCGACGGCGACATCGACGACTTCATCGAGGCGGGCGTCCGCTGGCGCCGCGCCCAGGAGATCTCCGCCTGACCCCACGGGCCTCCGCCGGGCCAGCAGGTGCCCGGCCAGTCCGCGGAGCACCCCGGCGAAGCCTGCGGGGACCGCGCACGGTTCGCCCGAGGCTGCGGTTGCTCCGGGTGTGGGGCGCCTTGGCCGGAGCAGGTGCTGGCTCGCGTCGGTGGTGGGGGCTGAGGCTGGGGTTGCTCCGGGTGTGGGCGGCCTTGGCCGGAGTAGGTGCTGGGTCGCGTCGGTGGTGGGGGCTGAGGCTGCGGTTGCTCCGGGTGTGGGCGGCCTTGGCCGGAGCAGGCGCTGGGTCGCGGAGCAGTCGGGTGCTGGGTGCGCGGAGAGCACGGAGCGCGTGCTCGGGGTCGGTGTCGCGGTCGGGGTGGGGTCGGGGTGGGGTCGGGGTGGGGACCGGTCAGCCGACGGTCGAGGCGCGGACCGTGAACGACGTGGGCAGGACGATCGGCTCGCGCGGGACCGGGGTGCCGCGGAAGCTCGCGAGCAGGGCACGCGCGGCGGCCTGACCCATCTCGCGGATGGGCTGGTGCACCGAGGTCAGCGGCGGGTCGGTCTGGGCGGCGGACGGCAGGTCGTCGAAGCCGACGACGGCGACGTCGTCGGGGATCCGCAGTCCCGCACGGCGCAGCTCGGCCATGGCACCCGTCGCCATCGTGTCGTTGTGCGCGAACAGCGAGTCGAAGTGCAGCCCCGCCTCGAGCGCGCGGGCGACCGCGGCCTGCCCTGACTCGAACGTGAAGTCGCCCTCGACCGCCCGCAGCGGGTCGAGCGTGAGCCCGGCGGCGCCGAAGCCCTCGGCGAAGCCCGCGAGGCGCTCCTGCACGCACCCGAACCGGGGGTCGCCGCTGACGACCAGGGGCTCGCGCCGGCCGATCTCGAGCAGGTGGTGGGCGGCGGCGAGAGCGCCGAGCCGGTTGGTCGTCGCGACGGACCCGAACATCGGCTCGTGCCCGCGGTCGTCGACGAGCACGACGGGCAGGCCGTCCTCGTGCAGGCGCGTGATGTAGTCGAGCGTGCCCCCGGGCTCGACGACGAGCAGCCCGTCGAACGCGCGCGCGGAGACGTGCTCGGCGAACCGTCGCATTGACTCGTCGCCCTGCGTGGTGGTGAAGACGAGCATCCCGTAGCCCTCGTCCTCGACGGCCTCGATGGCGGCCTGCACGACCTCGCCGATCCACGGCCACGTGAGCGAGGGCAGGAGCATCGCGACGATGTGCGTCGAGCCGCGGGCGAATGCGACAGCCCGCGCGCTCGGGACGTAGCCGAGCTCCGCGATCACCGCGCGGACCCGCTCGGCGGTGCGCTCGTCGAGCTCGTCGCGGCCGTTGAGGACGCGCGAGACGGTGGTCTTGGAGACCCCGGCCCGCTGCGCGACGTCGCGGATGGTGACTGGCACAGCGCCGATTGTCCCGGTTGCGGCGCGGATCGGGGCAGGTTCGAACGGGCGTAACCCGGGAGTGTGACGCAGGACACATCGGATGACTTCGCATCGTGAAGCGAACGTATCTGGTCACGCGCAGATCACGCCCAACACGCGGAAGGACACACTTTGATAACGCCACTTGCGCTGTCATGGCTTTGAGTCTTGAATTCAACCGTCACCTCGGGGTGGTGAACCATCGGCGGCTCACCCATGCGGGACCGGCATCGTCGTCGGCCCGACGCTCCCCAGAGGATGTACCAGAGGAGTAGACGACGATGTCCCAGACCTGGAAGAAGGTGGCGGTCGCGATCGCGACCGCCGGCCTTTTCGCCACCTCGCTCGCGGCGTGCAGCAGCGAGCGCGACACGCCGCCGGCCGCGACGGGCGGCGCGACTGACGCCGCGACTGACGCGGCGAACGGGGGCGGCGGCCTCATCGGCATCGCGATGCCGACGAAGGCGCTCGAGCGGTGGAACCGTGACGGTTCGCACCTCGTGGAGCTGCTCGAGGCCGCTGGCTTCGAGACGAGCCTGCAGTACGCGGACAACAAGACCGACCAGCAGATCAGCCAGATCGAGAACATGATCAACGACGGCGCCAAGGTGCTCGTCATCGCCTCGATCGACGGCACGACCCTCGGCCCGGTGCTCGAGCAGGCCGCGGCGAAGGACGTCAAGGTCATCGCGTACGACCGCCTCATCAACGAGACGCCGAACGTCGACTACTACGCGACGTTCGACAACTACAAGGTCGGCCAGCTCCAGGGCCAGTTCATCGAGGACGCCCTCGGCCTGAAGGACGGCAAGGGCCCGTTCAACTTCGAGCCGTTCGCCGGTTCGCCGGACGACAACAACGCGAAGTTCTTCTTCCAGGGCGCCTGGGACATCCTCAAGCAGTACGTCGACAGCGGCAAGCTCGTCGTGCCCTCGGGCAAGGCGCCGGCCACCGACGACGCGTGGAAGAACATCGGCATCCTCGGCTGGGGCTCGGACGACGCGCAGTCCGAGATGGAGAACCGCCTCAACTCGTTCTACGGCGGCGACACCAAGGTCGAGGTCGTCCTCTCCCCGAACGACTCGCTCGCTCTCGGCATCGCGCAGGCGCTCACCGGCGCCGGCTACAAGGCGGGCGAGGGCTGGCCGGTCCTGACCGGTCAGGACGCTGACCAGGCCAACGTGCTCAACATGCTCGCGGGCAAGCAGTCCATGACCGTCTGGAAGGACACGCGCGCCCTCGGCGACGCCGTCGCGAACATGGTCGAGGAGATCACCAGCGGCAAGGAGGTCACGACGAACGACAACGAGACGTACAACAACAACGTCAAGGTCGTCCCGACCCTCCTGCTCGACCCGCTGGTCGTCACGCCGGACACCGTCGAGAAGGACCTGGTCGACTCGGGCTTCTACAAGGCCTCTGACCTGGGTCTGTGACCCGAACCTGACGCAGGCCGCCGCCGCACACGCACGATCGTGCGGCGGCGGCCCGTCGGGGCGCCGCCCTCAGGCGGCACCGTCAGGGTCCGCCAGGGCGGACCGGTCGTGACCGGGCAAGGACCGAGGACGAGATGGACACCACAGCAGGACCGGGCGCCACGGCAGCACCGGGCAACACAGCAGGACCGCAGGACGCTCCGGGAACGGGCGCCGCGGCACCGGAGCACATCCTCGAGATGCGGGGCATCACCAAGCGCTTCCCCGGCGTGCTCGCACTCTCCGACGTGAACCTCTCCGTGCGGCGGGGCGAGATCCACGCGATCTGCGGTGAGAACGGGGCCGGCAAGTCGACCCTGATGAAGGTGCTCTCGGGGGTGTACCCCCACGGGAGCTACGACGGAGACATCGTCTTCGAAGGCCGGACCGCGGAGTTCAAGAGCACGCGGGACTCCGAGCACGTCGGGATCGTGATCATCCACCAGGAGCTCGCGCTGTCGCCGTTCCTGTCGATCGCCGAGAACATCTTCCTCGGCAACGAGCGGTCCGCCCGCGGCGTCATCGACTGGAACCACACGAACTCCGAGGCCGCCAAGCTCCTCGCCCGCGTGGGGCTCGACGAGCGGCCCGACACGCGCATCATCGACATCGGTGTGGGCAAGCAGCAGCTGGTCGAGATCGCCAAGGCGCTCTCGAAGGAGGTCAAGCTGCTGATCCTCGACGAGCCGACCGCGGCGCTGAACGACGAGGACAGCGCGCACCTGCTCGGCCTGATCAGCGGTCTGCGTGACCTCGGCATCACCTCGATCATCATCAGCCACAAGCTGAACGAGATCGAGGCGATCGCGGACACGACCACGGTCATCCGTGACGGCCAGACGATCGAGACGATCGACATGCACGGCGAGGACGTCAGCGAGGAGCGGATCATCCGCGGGATGGTCGGTCGTTCGCTCGACCACCGGTTCCCGGAGCACACGCCGACGATCGGCGACGAGGTCCTGCGCATCGAGGACTGGACCGTGCACCACCCGCTGGACCAGTCCCGCAAGGTCGTCGACGGTGCCTCGCTCAACGTGCGGCGCGGCGAGATCGTCGGGATCGCGGGCCTGATGGGTGCCGGGCGCACCGAGCTGGCCATGTCGGTGTTCGGGCGGTCCTACGGGTCGCACATCTCCGGTCGCGTGTTCAAGGACGGTCAGCAGGTCACCCTGCACACCGTGGGCGCGGCGATCAAGGCCGGCATCGCGTACGCGACCGAGGACCGCAAGCACTACGGGCTGAACCTGATCTCGACGATCCGCGACAACGTCTCGGGTGCGGCGATCTCCAAGGTCTCCGAGCGAGGCGTGATCGACCGCAACGAAGAGCTCAAGGTCGCCGAGCGGTTCCGCAAGGACCTCAACATCCGCACGCCCAGCGTCGAGGCGCTCGTCGGCAAGCTGTCCGGCGGCAACCAGCAGAAGGTCGTGCTGAGCAAGTGGATCTTCTCCGACCCGGACGTGCTCATCCTCGACGAGCCGACGCGCGGTATCGACGTCGGCGCGAAGTACGAGATCTACACGATCATCAACAGGCTGGCTGACGCCGGCAAGGGCGTCATCGTGATCTCGTCGGAGCTGCCCGAGCTGCTCGGCATCTGCGACCGCATCTACACCCTGTCCCAGGGCCGCATCACGGGCGAGGTCGCCCGGCAGGACGCGACCCAGGAGCGACTCATGCACTACATGACCATGGAGAAGGACGTGACTCCCCGATGAGCACCGACACCAACCTTGCCCCTGCGATGCCTCCCGGCGAGCAGGCGCGCATCCCGCTGAGCCAGCGCCTGTCGGGCCTGGGCGGCAACGCGCGGCAGTACGGCATCTTCGCGGCGCTCATCGTCATCATCCTGCTGTTCCAGGGTCTGACCGACGGCCGTCTGCTGAAGCCGGACAACGTCGTCGCCCTGTTCCAGCAGAACGCCTACGTCATGGTCCTGGCCATCGGCATGGTGATGGTGATCGTCGCCGGGCACATCGACCTGTCCGTCGGGTCGGTCGTCGCCGTGGTCGGCGGGATCATCGCGGTCTCGATCTCCGACTGGGGCCTGCCGTGGTGGCTGGCCGTCATCCTCGGCGTCGTGATCGGTGCCGCGATCGGGGCCTGGCAGGGCTTCTGGATCGCGTACGTCGGGATCCCAGCGTTCATCGTCACCTTGGCGGGCATGCTGATCTTCCGCGGGCTCGCGCTCGTCGTCGTCGGCCAGACGATCCGCGTCAACAACGACTCGTTCAACTCGATCGTGTCCGGCTCGCTGCCGAACTTCCTGGGCTTCACCTCGGACATGGACGTCGTGACGCTCGTCATCGGTGCCCTGACGATCGCGGCGTTCGCCGTCGCGCAGCTCCGCGCCCGCATGCAGCTGCGCAAGCACGACCTGCACGTCGAGGCGCTCGGCCTGTTCATCGGCAAGCTCGTCGCCGTCGCGGTGGCGGTCGGCTTCCTGGCCGTCCTGCTGTCGCTGTCGGCCGGCGGCATGCCGATCATCCTGGTCATCGTCGGCGTGCTGATCGTCGTCTACACGTTCCTCATGGGCCGCACGGTCTTCGGCCGGCACATCTACGCGGTCGGTGGCAACCGGCCCGCCGCGAGCCTGTCGGGCGTGCGCACCAAGCGCGTCGACTTCATGATCTTCGTGAACATCGGCGCCCTCGCCGGTATCGCGGCGATCATCACGACGGCCCGTGGTGGTGCCGCCGTCGCCGCCGCCGGGCAGAACTTCGAGCTCGACGCGATCGCCGCGTGCTTCATCGGTGGTGCGGCGGTCACGGGCGGCATCGGCCGGATCTCGGGTGCCATCGTCGGTGCGCTCATCATGGGCGTGCTCAACATGGGCCTGTCGATCATGTCGGTCGACCCGTCGTGGCAGCAGGCGATCAAGGGCCTCGTGCTCCTGGCCGCGGTGGCGTTCGACCTCATCAACAAGCGACGCGCCGGCACCAGCTGACACTCGTCAGCTGACCAGGAGAACCGTCGACGAACACTAAGGTGCGAGCGTGAGCAGGCGAGCAGGCACGGCCGGCTCCCAGTCGTCCCTTCGTGAGGCCAACCGCCAGCTCGTCGCCGAGACGGTCAAGCGGTACGGCGGTCTCACGCAGGTCGAGCTCGCCGAGGCCACCGGTCTGTCCCAGGCGACGGTGTCGACGATCGTCCGCGAGCTCTACGCCGCGGGGGTCGTCGACACCGTCGCCACGACGCGCAGCGGGCGGCGTGCCCAGATGGTCACGCTCGCCCGCCGCGTCGGTCTGGCGGCCGGGATCCAGATCGGGCACCGGAACCTGCGTGTCGCGCTCGGCGACTTCTCGCACGAGATCCTCGCGGAGCAGACCCTGCCGCTCCCGGTCGAGCACCGGGTCGACACGACGCTCGACCGCGTCGCACTGCTCGTCGTCGACCTGCTCGAGCGGGTCGGCGCCTCGCTCGAGGACATCGTGGGGATGGGCGTCGGGGTGCCCGCGCCCGTCGACTCGGCCACGGGCATGATCTCGGTCGAGGGCATCATGCCCGGCTGGGACGACGTCCACCTGGGCCAGGTGCTCTCCAAGCGTCTGGGCCTGCCGGTGTACGTCGACAACGACGCGAACCTGGCCGCGTTCGCCGAGTTCAGCGCCGGTGCGGCGCGCGACCGCGCCGACTGCCTGTTCCTGCGCGCGTCGTACGGCGTGGGCGCGGGGATCGTGCTCGGCGGCCAGGTGCTGCGCGGCTTCGCGGGCACCGCGGGTGAGATCGGGCACCTGACGGTCCGGCCCGACGGCGAGCTGTGCCGGTGCGGGCGCCGCGGCTGTCTCGACACGGTCGTCGGCGCGGGCGCGCTGCTCGAGGCCGTCGGACCGGTGCCCGGCATCGCGAGCCTGCGGGACATCGTGCAGCGCGCGAACCAGGGCGACGAGCGCTGCGGCGACGTCGTCGCGGAGGCCGGGGCAGCGATCGGCGCCGCGCTCGCCGGGCTCGTGCTGGCGGTGAACCCGCAGGTCGTGGTGGTGGGCGGCGAGCTCTCGGAGACGGGGGAGACCTTGGTGGCGCCCTTGCGCGCGGCCCTGCTGCGGCACGCGTTGCCCAACCGCATCGCGCCGCTCGAGGTGGTGCGCGCGAGCCTCGGCACCCGCGCGGAGATGGTGGGCGCCCTGGCGCTGGCGGTGCAGTCCACGGACGTGCCGCTGCGCGTCGAGGAGACGGTCGACGTGGAGGGGCTCGGATGACGACCGTTGACGGCCGACGAGTGGGAGACTTCACTGACCAGCAGCACGACGACGTGGAGCAGGTGATCACGATGAGCCCATCGCCCGTCCCCCTGCTGTCCATGCGGGGGATCAGCAAGAACTTCGGCGCGGTCGAAGCTCTCGCCGGTGTGGACCTGGACGTGTTCGCGCACGAGGTCGTCGCGCTCGTCGGTGACAACGGCGCCGGGAAGTCGACGCTCGCCAAGGTCGTCGCGGGCGCGTACACGCCCGACTCGGGGCTCATCGAGATCGCCGGCGAGCCCACGTCGATCCCGACTCCCGCAGCCGCCCGGACGCTCGGCGTCGCGACGGTCTTCCAGGACCTCGCGCTGTGCGACAACCTCGACGTGACGGGGAACCTGTTCCTGGGCCGTGAGGTCCGCCGGGGCGGGCTGCGCGACGACGGCTACATGGAGGCCACGGCCCGCCGCGTGCTGGAGGCGCTGAACAGCCGCATCCCGTCGGCCCGCACCCCGTTGTCGACGTTGTCGGCGGGTCAGCGGCAGTCGGTCGCGATCGCGCGCACGCTCATCGGTGACCCGCGCATCGTCGTGCTCGACGAGCCGACGGCCGCGCTCTCGGTGGCCCAGACGGCCGAGGTCCTCACGCACATCGAGCGCCTGCGCGAGCTGGGGCTGGCGGTCATCCTCATCAGCCACAACATGACGGACGTGCGAGCGGTGTCCGACCGCATCGTGGTGCTGCGTCACGGCCGCAACAACGGCACGTTCGACGCCGCGACGACGAGCCACGAAGAGGTGCTCGCGGCGATCACCGGCGCCACGGTGCGTCGCTCGCCGCGCCTGCACGCGCTGCGCTGACCGGTTCGTCCGCACTTCGGCGCGTTCGTCCTCGCGCGTCCGGAACGACCTTCACGCGACCTCCGCGTCTGCACGGCGTGTCGGCCCGCCGGGCTCATGGGCCCGGTGCCTAGTCTCGACGAGCCGGGCACCGCTCGGCGGCCGGGGCGTGCCCCGGTCACGTCGTGCGGACCCGCCGCCGGACAGCCAGAGCGAGCAGCGTGATCAAGTTCGAGAACGTCACCAAGGTCTATGCGCGCGGCGCCAGGCCCGCGCTGGACGGCGTGTCGCTGGACGTCGAGCGCGGCGAGTTCGTGTTCCTCGTCGGGGCGTCCGGGTCGGGGAAGTCGACGTTCCTGCGGCTCGTGCTGCGCGAGGAGCGGGCGTCCGCGGGCAAGGTGTTCGTCGCGGGCAAGGAGCTCGGCTCGCTGTCGTCGTGGAAGGTCCCGCAGCTGCGCCGACAGATCGGCGCGGTGTTCCAGGACTTCCGGCTGCTGCCGAACAAGAGCGTCTTCGAGAACGTCGCGTTCGCGCTGCAGGTGATCGGCAAGCCGCGGCACCAGATCCTGGCGACCGTCCCGGACACGCTCGAGATGGTCGGGCTGGCCGGCAAGGAGAAGCGCCGCCCGCACGAGCTGTCCGGTGGCGAGCAGCAGCGCGTGGCCATCGCGCGCGCGTTCGTCAACCGGCCGCAGATCCTGCTGTGCGACGAGCCGACCGGCAACCTCGACCCGACCACCTCGCTGGGGATCATGCGCCTGCTCGACCGGATCAACCGCACCGGCACCACCGTGGTCATGGCCACGCACGACGACGAGATCGTCGACCAGATGCGCAAGCGCGTGGTCGAGCTGTCGACGGGCGAGCTCGTGCGCGACCAGTCGCGCGGCGTCTACGGCTCGGACCGCTGAGGGGACCGGCCGTGCGACTGCGATTCATCCTCTCCGAGATCGGCATCGGTCTTCGTCGGAACCTGTCGATGACCATCTCGGTCATCCTCGTCACGTTCGTCTCGCTCACGTTCGTCGGGAGCGCTGCCCTGCTGCAGCTGCAGATCGACAAGATGAAGGACGACTGGTACGACAAGGTCGAGGTCTCGGTCTTCCTCTGCCCGGCGACGTCGCCCGAGCCCACGTGTGCCGGCGGCGAGGTCACCGAGGACCAGAAGCAGGCGATCCGCGACGCGCTCGACGAGCCCGAGGTCGCGCCGTTGATCGTCCAGCCGATCTTCTTCGAGACCAAGGAGGAGGCGTTCGCCTCCTTCAAGAAGCAGTTCGGCGACCAGTCGTGGGCCTCGGTCGCGACCGTCGAGGACATGAACTCCTCGTTCCGGATCAAGCTCACCGACCCGTCGCAGTACCAGGTGGTCGCGGACGTCGTGTCCGGGCGGCAGGGCGTGGAGTCCGTGCAGGACCAGCGGCGCCTGTTCGATCGGCTGTTCCTGGTGATCGACCGCGCGACGCTGCTCACGGGTGGCCTCGCCGCGGTGATGCTGATCGCGGCGGTCCTGCTCATCACGACGACCATCCGGCTCTCGGCGCTCTCGCGCAAGCGTGAGACGGGCATCATGCGGCTCGTCGGCGCGTCCACGATGTTCATCCAGCTCCCGTTCATGCTCGAGGGGGCGATCGCCGCGACGATCGGCTCGCTCATGGCTGTCGGCGGGCTCTGGTTGGGTGTGCAGTACCTGGTCACGGACTGGCTGGGCGGTACCGTCTCCTGGATCCCGTACGTGACGACCTCCGACGTGCTCACGGTGGCTCCGCTGCTGGTCGCGTCGGGGATCCTGTTGGCCGCCATCTCCTCGCTCGTGACCCTGAGCCGCTACACGAAGGTGTGAGCATGCGTCGAACCACGCGCCCCACCCGTCAGTCGACGAGCCCGGCCCGGCAGGCCTCGCGGCCCGCCGCGCTCGCGGCGATCGTCGGGCTCGTCGCGACGATCGTGCTCGGCGCGGTCGCGGCGCCCGCGATGGGTGACGCGATCGACGACCGGCGCGCGGCGGCCGAGAAGGAGAAGAAGACCAACGAGCAGCGGCGTGCGGACGCCGAGGAGGTGCTCGAGGGCCTCGAGGGCGAGCTCGGCGCGGTCTCGGACCGCCTGCTCGAGATCCAGACCCAGCTGCCCGCGGCGCGGCTCGCGCTGCAGGAGGCCGAGGCGGAGTTCGCGAAGGCGAAGCGTGAGGCGGCGATCGTCGCGGCCCGGCTCGAGGACGCGCGCGACCAGGCCAAGGACCTGTCCGCGACCATCGAGGCCGACTCCGACGAGGCGACGCGGATGCGCGAGGCCATCGGTCAGATGGCGCGTGAGGCCTACCGCGGCGGCGGCGACGTGTCGAGCGTGAGCATGATCCTCGACGCGGACTCCTCCGAGGACTTCATCGAGCGTGCCGACCTCATGAGCCAGGCGCTGCGCACCCGGGCGCAGGTGCTCGACGACCTGCAGGCGACCGAGTCGGGCAACCGTAACTCCGCGCAGCGGCTCGAGGCAGTCGAGGCGCGCATCGGCGAGCTGAAGGACGAGGCCGACGCCAAGGTCGCCGAGTCCCAGAAGGCGAAGAAGGCCGCCGAGGCCGCGAAGGCCAAGCTGGACGCGCTGCTCGTCGAGCAGCAGGAGAAGCAGGACGCGCTGCTGGCGAAGAAGGACGAGATCGCCGAGAAGCTCAAGGCGATCGACGCCGAGGCGAAGCAGATCGAGCAGGACCTGGCCAAGGCGATCGAGGAGCAGCGCAAGCGCGACGCCGCCAAGAAGCCCGACCCGGCCGACCCGCCGGCGGCCTCCGGCACGCTGTTCGTCAACCCCACGCAGACCCGGCCGATCCATGTGACGTCCGAGTACGGCATGCGCTTCCACCCGGTGCTGCACTACTGGCGCCTGCACGCCGGGATCGACCTGCGCGACTACTGCGGCAACGACGTCTACGCGGCGAGGTCCGGCACGGTGCTGTGGACGCAGTACCGCTACGGGTACGGCAACCAGGTGATGATCGGCCACGGCACCGTCGGCGGCAAGACGCTCGCGACGAGCTACAACCACCTGTCGCAGTTCGTCGTGCGGCCGGGCGCGTCCGTCAAGGCGGGTCAGCTGATCGCGCGTGCGGGCAACACCGGGACGTCGGGCGCGTGCCACCTGCACTTCGAGGTCTACATGAACAGCGCGACCGTCAACCCGCGCCCGTACCTGCCGCTCTGACCGGTCACGCGGGCCCTGTCGCGGATAAGCGCGAGGGGTTCCTGGCGGCAGACAGGTAGGCTCGTCCGGCGCACGACGAGCGTGCGTGAGGGCTCGTGCGCGCCACGGGCGGTCCATCGGGACCGCGCCGGCCGCTGGCAGCCCGACGAGCGAGAGACCTGACGAGAAGGGGTGCGCGGTGGCCAAGGAACCCGGGCGCAAGCTCGTGGCCGCCAACCGCAAGGCCCGCCACGACTACACGATCGAGGACGTCCTCGAGGCCGGCGTCGTGCTGACCGGGACCGAGGTCAAGGCGCTGCGCGCCGGCCGTGCGTCGCTGGTCGACGGCTGGTGCGAGATCGACGGCGGCGAGGCGTGGCTGCACGGGGTGCACATCCCCGAGTACGCGCAGGGCACGTGGACCAACCACGCGCCGCGCCGCAAGCGCAAGCTGCTGCTGCACCGCGAGGAGATCGAGCGGCTCGAGTCGCGCACGCGCGAGAAGGGCCACACGATCGTCCCGCTCGCGCTGTACTTCCTGGACGGCCGCGCGAAGGTCGAGATCGCGCTCGCGCGCGGTAAGAAGGACTGGGACAAGCGCCAGGCGCTGCGCGAGCGGCAGGACAACCTCGAGGCGCAGCGCGCGATGCGGGACCTGCGCGACCGCTGAGTGCTCGGCTGGTCGCTCGGGCCGCGATAGGTTGCGGCCGTGACCGCTCTCGATGCCCTGCGCCGACGTCCCCGACCAGGTCGAGCGCTGCGACGCGCCGGGCTGACGCTCGGGCTGGCCGGAGCCGCGCTCGTCGCGAACGGGCTGGTGGCCTCCGCCGCGCCGGACCAGACGAGCGGACGGGAGATCACGCGGTACGACGTGACGGCCGTCCTGAGCGCCGACGGCGTCGCGCAGGTGTCGATCGACTTCGACTTCGACTTCGGCGACGACCCGGGCCACGGGCCCTACCTCACGCTCCCCACCCGCCAGGGGTACGACGAGACGCACGATCGCGAGTTCCGCTACAGCGGGCTGTCCTCCTCGAGCAGCACCGGCGCGCCCGCGCAGCTCAACCAGGAGGACGACGGCGACGCGCTCATCCTGCGGATCGGTGACCCGGACGTCGACGACGTCTCGGGGGTGCAGACCTACCAGCTGACCTACACGGTCGACGGCCTGGTCAACCCCGCGAACGAGCAGCACTCGGGCGACGAGCTGTACTGGAACGTCATCGGCACGGGCTGGGAGATCCCGCTGGGGGACCTGAGCGCGACCGTGACCGGCCCGGCCGACGTCGAGGGTGCGGTCTGCTTCGCGGGTCCCGAAGGGTCGGCGGACCCGTGCACCTCGGCGGATGCGCAGGGCGCGACGGCGACGTTCACGCAGGACCTGCTGGACCGCGGCGAGCCGTTCACGACCGTGACCGGTTGGCCCGCGGGCACCTTCCCGGGTGTCGAGCCGATCGTCGTGGAGCGTCCTGACCCGGCCGCCGCCTGGGCACCGGCCTCGCCGCTCGGTGGCGTGGCGCTGCTGCTCGCCGCCGGGGGTGCCTGGCTCGCGATCCGGCGTGTGCGCCGCACGGGCCGCGACCGCGCCTACCTGGGCCTGACCCCGGGGCTGCGGCCCGTGAGCGGCCAGGAGGTCGGCTCGGGCTACCGCGACAAGCGCGCGCCCGTGGCCGTGCAGTTCGCGCCGCCGGCCAACGTGCGGCCGGGCGAGCTCGGCACGCTCGTCGACGAGAAGGCCGACCCGGTCGACGTCACCGCGACGCTGATCGACCTCGCCGTGCGCGGCTACCTGCGCATCGAGGAGGTCCCGCGCGCCAACCCGAAGAAGAAGCCGAAGGACTGGACGCTCGTCGCGCTGCGCGAGCCCGACGCGGCGCTGCTCGAGTACGAGGCGCTGCTCATGGACGAGATCTTCACCGGTCGGCCGACCGTCAAGCTGTCCGACCTCAAGACGACGTTCGCGTCGTCCATGTCCAAGGTGCAGGACCGGCTGTACGACCAGGTCACGCGCGTCGGCTGGTTCCGGGCGAACCCCAAGTCCGTGCGCGGATCGTGGCTGGCCACGGGGATCGCGCTCATCGTCGTCGCCGGCATCACGCTGGTCCTGGCGATCGCGCTCAGCGAGTCGGGCGTGCCAGGACTGCTCAACGGCGTCGGACTCATCCCGATCGCCCTCGGCATCGTCGGCGTCGTCGTGCTGGTGTGCGCGTCGCACGCCCCGGCACGCACCGAGGAGGGCACCGCGGTGCTCGCCGAGTCGCTCGGCTTCCGCACCTACCTCACGACCGCCGAGGCGGACCAGATCCGGTTCGAGGAGGGTGAGGACGTCTTCAGCCGCTACCTGCCGTACGCGATCGTGTTCGGCGTCGCCGAGCGGTGGGCGCGCGTGTTCGCCCAGCTCGCCGCGCAGGGCCGCGCCGTCGCGCAGCCCGGGTGGTACGTCGGGTACTACGACCCGCTGCCGGGTGTGTTCTGGGCGTCGGGCTTCGCCGCCTCGATGGACAGGTTCCAGTCGGTCGCGACCGAGTCGCTCACCGCTCCGACGCCAGGCTCGTCGGGCGACTCCGGGTTCTCCGGGGGCTTCTCCGGCGGTGGTGTCGGTGGGGGAGGCGGCGGGGGCTGGTGAGCCCGCGGTCTCCGCGCGCCCTCGGCGGGTCGGCGGGCGCGCTCGTCGTGCCCGTTACGGACGCCGGCCCAGGATGTTCGCGAGGTCGAAGCCGACCGGCTCGTCGAGCTGCGCGTACGTGCACGTCGCGGGGTCACGGTCGGGGCGCCAGCGGCGGAACTGCGCCGTGTGCCGGAACCGGTCGCCCTCCATGTGGTCGTAGGCGACCTCGACCACGAGCTCGGGGCGCAGCGGGACGAAGCTCAGGTCCTTCGTCGCGTTCCAGCGGCTGACCGCGCCCGGCAGCCGGTTGCCCGCGTGGGCCTCGGCGTCGGCCCACGACGCCCACGGGTGGTCCTCGACGTCCGTGCGCAGCGGGGCGAGCTCGTCGACGAGCGCTGCGCGCCGCGCCATGGGGAACGACGCCGCGACACCGACGTGCTGCAGGTGCCCTTCGTGGTTCCACAGGCCCAGCAGCAGGCTCCCGACGATCGGGCCGGTCTTGTGCCAGCGGAAGCCCGCGACCACGCAGTCCGCGGTGCGCTCGTGCTTGACCTTGAACATGGTGCGCTTGTCCGGCTGGTAGGTGCCGTCCAGCGGCTTGGCGACCACGCCGTCGAGCCCCGCGCCCTCGAACTGCGTGAACCAGCGCCGGGCCTCGCCCAGGTCGCCGGTCGCGGGCGTGAGGTGCACGTCGCCGGCCGCGCCGGCGAGCGCGTCCTCGAGCCGCGCGCGACGCTCGCGCAGCGGTGTGCCCATGAGGTCGTCGTCGCCGAGCGCGAGGACGTCGAACGCGACGAAGCTCGCGGGGGTCTGCTCCGCGAGGAGCTTCACGCGCGACGCGGCGGGGTGGATCCGGTTCGTCAGCGAGTCCCAGCCGAGGCGATCGCCCTCGACGATGACGATCTCCCCGTCGAGGACGCACCGCGGGGGCGTGTGCGCCTTGATCTGCTCGACCAGCTCGGGGAAGTAGCGCGTCATCGGCTTCTCGTTGCGGCTGCCGAGCTCGACCTCGTCGCCGTCGCGGAAGACGATCGTGCGGAACCCGTCCCACTTGGGCTCGACGTGGCCCGTGTCGGGGATCTCCTTGACCGACTTCGCGAGCATGGGTGCGACGGGCGGCATGACGGGCAGGCGCATGTCGCCATCCTGCCCGCCCGGTACGACATCGGCACCGGTTCGGTGGACAGGGCTCCAGAGGCCGACGTGATGTGCCGATGATGGGGCGTGTCCTTCGACGACCTCCCGCGCTCGCCGTCGGGACGCATCCCGCAGTGGGTGATCGACGAGGCCCAGGGGAGGGCGGCGACACCCACACCCTGGCGTGCGGACGCCTACGACACGTCGGCCGAGGCCGCCGCGCAGGCGGCGTCGCGTGCGGGACGGCATGCCGGCCCGGCCGGTCTGCCGCGCAATATCGTCGGCGACCAGGACTGGCAGTACGTCCACCCGGGAGCGCGACCTCCGCGCGGCCGGAGGACGTTGCGGGTGCGGCGCGCGCGCTGGGCCGTGGGGGTGCTGTGCGGGCTCCTCGGCGCCGCGTGGGTCGGCGTCTGGGTGCAGCAGCTGCCCGAGCTCTCCTGGGACGCGGTCATGGCCGAGCTCTCGCGCAAGCCCGTCAGGCTCGCCGACCTCGAGGCGACCGGGACGCTGCTCCCGCCCGAGGCTGTGCCCGGCGGTGGGGGCTTCGGCGGTCCCGAGCCCGGCCACGAGGAGGCGGACGTGCCGCTGGGCGCGCCCGCGCCGGTCGACTGGGACGGCGCGCCGTACGCGTTCCTCTCCACGCAGGCCCGCCCCGACGGGCTCGAGGTGCCCGTGACGTGGTCGCCGTGCCGGCCCGTGCACTACGTCGTCAACACCGCGGGAGCGCCCGTGGGGTTCGCCGACGACGTCGCCACGGTGGTGGCCGAGCTGGCGGACGCGACCGGGTTCGTGTTCGTCGACGACGGTCCGACGGACGAGTCGGCAGGCCCGGACCGGCCGATCTACCAGCCCGAGCGCTACGGCCGACGGTGGGCGCCGCTGCTCGTGCAGTTCTCCGACGAGACGCTCCAGTCGGGGCTCGAGGGCGACGTCGTCGGGCAGGGCGGGCCGCGCACGGTCCGCCGTGAGGACGGGCTGCTCGTCGCCGTCTCCGGCACGGTCTGGCTCGACGCCTCGCTGCTCGAGCGGCAGCCCGTCGATGCCGAGCCCGCGCACGTCGGGGTGCTGCGGCACGAGCTGGCGCACGCGCTCGGGCTCGACCACGTCGAGGACCGGACCCAGCTGATGAACCCCGAGACGCGCGGCGAGTTCACGACGTTCCAGTCGGGCGACCTGTACGGCCTGTCCCAGCTCGCCCGCGGGGTGTGCGCGCCGGACCTGTGACGTGCGCGTTCGTCGCCCGATCTTCAGGGAACTCTCATCGTCGGTTCAGCCGTTCACCCGGTACCGCGACTTGAGTGGTCTCGGCGGCGCCGCCCCGGCGCCACGGAGGAGGGACGACGATGGCGATCGACGACGGTTCCCGAGCGCGCGACACCCGGTGCGACACCCCGGTGCGCGGGCGGCGGCGGGGCATGGCGATCGGCGCGGTCCTCGCGGTCGGTGCGACCGTCGTCGGGCCTGCGGCTTCGGCAACGGCCGATGCGACCGCCGACGAGCGGCGTCCACTGACGGCGCCGTCGTGGCCGGGGCTGGCATCGACGGACTCGTCCTTGGGGGTGCTCGAGGTCTCGGCGGCGGGGGAGTCCGGGCCGGTGCGGGGTGCCGCGCTCGCCGTGGCCGCCGGCGGGATCGTCGTCACGCACTCGCACGTCGTGGCGGGTGCGACGTCGATCGTCGTGACCGACCCGAGCACCGGCCTGCGCTCCGCGGCCTCGGTGCTGGTGCGCGACGAGCGCGCGGACGTGGCCGTCCTGCAGCTCGCCTCCGCCGACGGTGTTCGGCTGGCCACGCTGCGCGACGGTCTCCCCGACTCGGCGGAGTCGGCTTGATGCCTGGGGCAGCCCAGGTGTGACGCGTCACCTCACCCCGCAGCGTGATGCTGTGTCCGAAACCCGAGTGATTCGGGGCGGGATCGTTCCCACAGCCGGTGTCGGCGTGCCTAGATAGCCCCCTGCCACGTTGCTGACGAGGGGGCGATGCGTATGGACGAGGTGATGAGAGCTGTACCCGCGCTCGCGCGGTCGGTCGAGTCGGCCGACCGCGTGCCCGGGCTTGCCGGCGTGCTCGCGATCGTGGGGGTGATCGCGATCGGCGCCTTCATGATCGCGCGCAACTCGCGCCCCCATCCCACGCGCGAGGACCTGCCGTCCGTCGTGCTGGACCTGGAGGAGCGCGGCTACCTCGAGATCGAGGCCTTCTTCGAGCGCGGTGCACCCGACTGGCTGCTGCACCGGCGCCGACTCCCGGACCGGAACCTGTCCGAGCACGAGACCGGGTGGTACTTCGCGATCTTCGGCACGCGACTCGCGGCGTCGGTGGCGTGGTCCCAGGTGCGCCCGCCGCACTCGCCGCACCCCACGGGCTGACCGCCTCAGTCCGTCTCCGCGGACGGCTCGGCGCGCCGTCGTTCGAGGACCGCCAGGTCGCGCTCGGCGAACTGGCGGTGGTACCACTCCTCGTTGAGCAAGACGCTCAGGCACTCGCGCACGGGGAACGGCCTCGCGGGTGGCCAGGAGTCGCCCTCGAGCGGGACGGTGTGCTCGTCGAGGCGGTCGTCGGTGAGCCCGCTCAGGAACGTGCGCACCGTCGCCTGGCGGTCGGCGCGCACCGCGAGAACCTCGTCGAGGCTGGGCCTGACCTCTCGGTCACGGGGGATCCCCGGCTTGTCCGACATCTGGTCCCAGGGCAGGTCCAGCGGGTCCCACGGCTCCGGGACCCGCAGGATCGCCCGCCGCACCCACGAGTCCGTCACGAACAGCAGGTGCCGCAGCGTCTCGATGAACGACCACTCCTCGTCGACGCTCACGTGCAGGTCCGCGGGATCGAGCGCGCGCGCCCGCTCGACCGTGCCGTCCCAGAGGCGCTCGAGCAGGTACCAGGCCTCGCGGAACCCGGTCGGGTCCGTGGGCCGCATCTTCACGCGGTCGGGGTCTCGGCGGTCCAGCTCGGCGTTGACGTACGCGCTGACCTCCACCCCGTTGATCGTGAGGTTCTCGACCTCGCCGGTGATCGTGGCGTCCACGAGCTCGACGCCGTCGAACCGGGCACCCCGCAGGTCAGCGCCCCGCACGTCGATGTTGATCAGGCGCGCTCGTCGGAACACCGCGCCCGTGAGGTCCACGTGCGTGAAGCGGGACCCGCGCAGGTCCTCGTCGGTGAAGTCGACCATGCGCCCGACGCTAGACCGCGCCTCCGACACCCGCCCGCGAGCCCGCCCGGGAATCACGGCGACGACCGGGCCGTTGCCCAGGTAGTCTGGTCCCGTTCGGCTCGCGCTGGTCGCGGACCGGGCAGCTTGAAAATTCCACATGGGGGTGATCGGTTTCGACGGTGATCGTCGAGCCAGGAGAAGCGGGTCGAGGACGCACGGTTATCTCGTCAACGCTCCGTGCAAATCACAGGTGCCGATTCCAAGAGCACCGACTTCGCCCTCGCCGCCTGAGCGAGCTTCGAAGTCCGTCGGCCTAAGTACGCTCTCGACTTAGTTCCCGGCGTCATCTAGAGAGCCACTGCTGATCCTCATCGTCAGTGTGAGGATCGGGACTTCTAGCTGACTGGGCCCGTCCACCTTCCCGTCCGTGGGAGTGGTGGGGGCCGAGAAAACCCATCACGGACTGCACCCGGAGAAGTCCTGGTTCCACGTCATCGGACGCGGGTTCGATTCCCGCCACCTCCACTTCTGTTGCGCGAAGGTCGCCGTCCCGGTTGGGACTGGCGGCCTTCGTCGTGCTCGGCCGCACGTGTCACCGGGTCAGCCTCCAGGTGCGCGTCGGTCGTCCCCACTGCGCTCCGGTCCTCGGGTCAGGGACGAAACCACACCGTTGGTGCGTGCGCACGGCCGAGAGTCGCTCGTCCTCGAACTCGTTGGCGATCTCGACGGCGTCCGTGTGGCTCCAGATGTACTCGACGAGCAGCCGGAGCATCTCGACTCCCCACCCGCGGCCTCGGCTCGAGGGCTCGACGTTGAGCCCGATGCTCGCTGAGGAGCGCTCGTCGACGACGTAGTGGACGTGCCCGACGAAGGCGCCGGTGCCGACGTCCCGCACGTAGAAGTAGCCCTGCTGAGTCGACGGAAGGCGCAGTCGGAGCTCGAACGCCGCCCATTCCTCCTGGGGCCATCGAATGCAGCCCGTCGCGCGGTCGTAGCCTTCGGACGCCACCTCCCAGCCGGCGTTGAACGCCATCATCTCGGGATCGGCGAGCCATCGCTGCCGCACGACGAACTCGGAACGCGCGGGCACGTGCAGCTCGAGCACGTGCGCAACGTACACCTGGTCTCGCGAGGCCCTGCTCATGGCGATCCCGAGAGAGGCCGCCCCGTCGAAGGCCCGTGACGACGCACTCGGTGAGGTCGGGCCGCTCGCCCGTCCCCACGCCCCCGTCCTGGTGCGGAGGGCCGCTGGTGCGCGTCTTCCGCGCTGGTGCCCCCATGGCTACGCTCGAACGTACCCATGGGGGCGTCAGTGTCTCGGCCGGCAACGGCATGGAGGTCGACAGCATGGATGGGGCAGGGTCAGAGCGCGATCGCTCGACGCCCCCGGACGTCGGCCCGCCTCGCACCGAGTTCCCCGCGCCGCTCGGAGCGGCCGAGGAACAGCGCCTGCAGTGGCAGATCCGCGTCCAGGCGGCCGCCGCCCGCCGTGCGGCCGCGCTCGGCCGCTTCGGCACGCCGTTCGACGTGGCGCTCGCGTCGGTGTGCGACGAGCTGGACCGGTCCTTCTGGACCCGCGACGAGTGGGGCTCGTCGTTCGACCGCGTGCACTTCGCGCGCACGGTCGTCGGGCTCGTCGAGGGGTCGGGGGACCGCCCCGACCCGGTGCTCGTGACCGCGGTGCTGGACAGCCTGGAGTACACCCTCACGACGCCGCTCGCGTACGGGCCTGCGGGCGCGGCCTGGGCGCAGAAGCGTTGCACCACGGACTGCGAGGACACGGTCACCGCGGACGCGGTGGCGGCGATCTTCGAGGCGCGTGCGCTGATGGCCCGGGGTTGCCCCAGCGACTGACGCACAGGCGGGCGGCGCGTCCGGTCGCACCGGCCCGGGGGGACTTCAGTCCCCTCATCGGCGCGCGCCGCGAACTTACGATGCGAGTGACCCAGTTGGGCCTGTGAGGAAGCAACGAAGCCCCTCGCCAGCCGTCCGACCTGCGACGACGTCATCGACGCCGTAGGTCGTGGCCGTCCCGGAGCCCGTCCGCACGGTCCAGTCCACGACTCGCACCCGGACGCGCACAGTGACTGCTGACCAGCCGAAGTACCCGGGCATCCCGGACGTCATCAACGGGAACGGCGCCGTTGCCCACGTGATGAAGCACGTGTGCGGCGGGGTGATCGGCTACCCGATCACGCCCTCGACAGAGATCTCCGAGACGTTCGAGGCGGCCCGGGCCGAGGGCCAGCTCAACGTCTGGGGCAAGCATCCGTTCTTCGTCGAGGCCGAGGGTGAGCACTCGGCGCAGAGCGGTGCGTTGGGCGCGGCCCTCACGGGCGGGAAGTTCATCTCCAACGCCTCGTCGAGCCAGGGCATCCTGTACGCGCTCGAGTCGCACTACGTGACCGTGGGCAAGAAGATCGGTGGGTTCGTCCTGCAGGTCGCCGCGCGCGTGGTGAGCAAGCACTCGCTCAACGTGATGGCCGGGCACGACGACATCTACGCGCTGCTCCCGGCCGGCTACACGGTCCTGTTCGGGTCCAACCCGCAGGAGGCGGCCGACCTCGCGGCGATCGCGTACCGGACGTCGTCGCTCTCGCTGATCCCCGTCGCGAACACGTTCGACGGCTTCGCCACGAGCCACGTCATGAGCGAGGTGCTGCTGCCCGAGCCGGACCTCCTGCGGGAGTACCTGGGCGACCCCGCCGGGCGGATCCCCGCACCGACCGTGGCGCAGGAGATCCTGTTCGGCGCCAAGGGCCGCGTGTTCCAGCTGAACCAGTACCTCGACCGGCACGTGGTGGACTTCGCGGCCGACGACCTGTCGGCGTTGCGCGCGCACCTGGCGGCGATCGCGGACAAGGTCGAGGCCGACGGCGCCGGCGACCTCGTCGGCGAGACCGCGGTCTGGGTGCCTGACGACCTGCAGGCGCAGTGGCGCCGGGCCTGGGTGAACGCGTGGCCTCAGGGCACGCGCCAGCTCGTGCCGGCCCTCGTCGACCCGCACAACCCGGGGCTCACGGGCCCGGTGCAGAACCAGCCAGACTTCCAGGCCGGCGCGGTGGACCACCGCACGCACTTCGTCTCCTCGGTGCCGTCGCTGGCCCGTCAGGCGATGGCGGAGTACGGCGAGCTGACCGGCCGTGAGTACTCCCCGGTCATGGCGTACGACTGCGAGGACGCCGACTACGTCATGGTCGGGCTCGGCTCGATCACCGACGACGTGCGCGCCGTCCTGCCGTACCTGCGGTCGCAGGGGCTCAAGGTCGGCGTCGTCTCGGTCAAGCTGCTGCAGCCGTTCCCGGAGGCCGAGCTGGTTGCCGCGCTCGCAAGCGCGAAGTCCGTCACGGTCCTCGAACGGTCCGACGACACCGCGCTGACTCGCCTCGTCACGCAGGCGCTGTTCCGTGCGCGGTCGAACGCGTCCCACCCGGACGAGTTCCCCGGCATCCCGGCGCTGACCGCGACCCCTCGCCTGACGACGGCGATCTTCGGCCTCGGCGGGCACGACGTCCAGCCGCGGCATCTGGTGGCCGCCTTCAAGAACATGGTGTCGCCGACCGGCTCGCCGCTGGTCTACATCGGCTCGCAGTTCTTCAGCGACACCCCGTCCGGCGGGCTCGCCGGGATCCAGGAGAAGCTGCGCGCCGCGTACCCGGAGACCGAGCTCATGGCGCTGGTCACGGAGCCGAACCCGCAGGTCCTGCCCGACGAGGCGCTGCGCATCCGGTTCCACTCGGTCGGCGGCTACGGCACGATCGCCACCGGCAAGCTCCTGACCGACATCCTCGCCGGCGTGCTGGGCATGTACTCCAAGTCGGCGCCCAAGTACGGCTCGGAGAAGAGCGGTGCGGCGACGAACTTCTACATCACCCTGTCGCCGGAGCCGGTGCTGCTCACGAATGCCGAGCTCGAGGACGTCGAGGTCGTCGTCTCCCCGGACCACAAGGCGTTCATCCACACCAACCCGCTCAAGGGTCTGGCGGTGGGCGGGACGTTCATCATGCAGTCCGACCTGGCGCCGATCGACGTGTGGCGCAGCCTGCCCGCGCACGCGCGGCGGACGATCCGCGAGAAGAAGATCACGCTCCTGGTGATGGACGCCTTCAGGGTCGCGAAGAAGCACGCGCCGACGCCCGAGCTCGAGACCCGCATGATGGGCATCGCGTTCATCGGCGCCGTCGTCGGCTGGGTCGACCGGGTCTCCCAGGGCGCCACGCGCGACGAGATCCTCGAGAAGGTGCGCCACGAGCTGACGAAGAAGTTCGGTCGCAAGGGCGACGCGATCGTCAGCTCCAACATGGCGGTGATCACCGACGCGATCGCGGCGGTCCACCCGATCGACTACGACACCGACGAGCTCGTGGCGGTCGACGCCGAGCCGGCCGCCGTGCGTGCCCGGTCCGTGGCGCTCTCGGCGTCGATGTGCCCGGTCGCGGCGGAGCCGCGCGCGACCGCGCTCTTCGACCCCGCCTACTACGAGGACCTCGCCGCGCGCCCGTTCCGCGAGGGCACCGTGGGGGAGTCGCCCGTGCTCCCCGGCGCCGGGCTGTTCATGCCGGTCGGCACGGGCCTGCACAAGGACAAGGGCATCTTCCGGCGCACCGTGCCGGTGTTCGACCCGACCGCCTGCACCGGCTGCCTCGAGTGCGGCATCGCCTGCCCCGACGCGGCGATCCCGAACACCCTGCACGAGATCCACGACCTCGTGCGCGCGGCCATCGACGGCCTGGACGCCCCCGAGCCGCAGCGCGAGTCCCTGCGCGCGGTGGCCTACGTCTGGTCCGAGCAGATCCGCGAGGGCCTGCGGGCGGACGGCGGCGCGACGTCGCTCGCCGCGGTGGCCGCCGCCACGGTCCCGGACACCGGCCAGCGTGCGCTCGCGCGGCACGCGACCGCCGTCGTCGAAGCGCTCGCGGCCTTCCCTGTCGCGCGGACGCGTCCGTTCTTCGACTCGATGGAGAAGGAGACCCCGGGCACCGGTGCGCTGTTCTCCGCGGTCGTCGACCCGTGGAAGTGCACCGGCTGCCTGCAGTGCGTCGACGTGTGCGGCCCGCACGCACTGGTCGCCGCCGAGCAGGACGCCAGCCTCGTCGACCTGCTCGAGCAGCGGTTCGAGACCATGGCGGCGCTGCCCAACACGCCGAAGCGGTTCGTCGCCGACGCCGCGACGCCGGGCGGCGACGTCAAGCGGATCGTGCTCGACCACGCGAACTACTACGCCATGGTCGGCGGGCACGGCGGCTGCCGCGGGTGCGGCGAGGTCACCGCGATCCGCCTGATGACCGCGTTGTCCCGGGCCCTGGGCGAGGAGCGCAAGCGGACGCACGTCGCCGAGCTCGAAGGCACGATCGAGCAGCTGGCCGCCAAGCTCGCCACCGTCGAGGACGCGGACCGTCGCGAGCACCTCGGCTCGCTCATCGGCGCCCTCGACAAGGCGCTGTACCTCTACGAGGGCGGCCCCACCGGCACCGGCCCTGCCTCGACGGTGATCGCGAACTCGACCGGGTGCTCGTCGGTGTACGCCTCGACGATGCCCTTCCAGCCGTACCTCGACCCGTGGGTCAACAGCCTGTTCCAGGATGCGCAGCCCTTGGCCGTCGGCATCTACGAAGGTCTCGCCTCGCAGCTCGTCCCGGAGGTCCGCGCCCTGCGCGACGCCGCGCTCGAGCTGGCCGACGCCTACGACCCCGCGGTCCACGGCAAGGCCGGCGCGACGCTGACGTGGCACGAGCTCACGGAGCAGGAGCGCGCGCTGCTGCCGAACGTCCTGACGATCGGCGGCGACGGCGCGTCCTACGACATCGGCTTCGGCGCCATGTCGCGCGTGCTGACCAGCGGCACGCCGATCAAGGCACTCGTGCTGGACACCGGCGGCTACTCCAACACCGGTGGCCAGGCCTCGACGGCGTCGCTCACCGGCCAGGACGCCGACCTGGCGCGCTACGGCAAGGCCCACGCGGGCAAGCGCGAGGTGCGCAAGGAGATCGGCGTCATCGCGGCGTTCCACCCGAACGTCTTCGTCGCCACCACCGCCACGGCGCTGCACGGGCACTTCCTCGCCGCGGCGATGAGCATGCTCGAGTTCGACGAGGGTGCGGCGGTCATGGAGATCTACGCCCCGTGCGGCACGGAGAACGGGATCGCCGAGGACCTGTCGAACCGCCGCTCGCGGCTCGCGGTCGAGAGCCGGGTCAGCCCGCTGTTCGTGCACGACCCGCGCCGGGGTGGCACGCTGCCGGAGCGGTTCAGCCTGGACGGCAACCCGGACGTCGACGCGCTGTGGAGCACCTCGACCCTCGAGTACGTCGACGAGAGCGGGAACCTGCAGCTGCTGCAGGCACCGCTGACGCCGGCCGAGTTCGCGCTCGGCGAGGTGCGCTTCGCCAAGCAGTTCACGAAGGTCGCGGACGACGACGACGCGCACCTGGTCCCGATCGCCGAGTTCGTCGAGCTGTCCGACGACGAGCGGGCCGGCAAGGTGCCGTTCGTCCACGCGACGGACGCGGGCAAGCACCTGATCAAGGTCGCGTGCTCGTCGGCCATCGTCGCGCTCGTCGAGGACCGCAAGCACCACTGGCAGACGCTGCAGTACCTCGCCGGCTTCGGCGAGGCGCGGCTGTCCGCGGAGCACAGGGCGCAGCTCGCCGACCTCACCGCCAAGTACGAGGCGGCGTCCACGGCCCGCGAGACCTCGCTCGACGAGATCGCCGCGGCGATGGCCGAGCTCGCGTCGTCCTCGGCCGCACCGGCGAGCCCGCCGACGTTCTCGTTCGGCAGCGCAGCGGCTGCTCCGGCCGCGGCGCCACCAGCGGCCGCGGCGACGGCGCTCGCGGACCGGCCCGTCTGGCTCGACCCGGCCGACCAGCACCTGTGCAACGACTGCGGCACCTGCTACCAGGAGCTCCCGGCGCTGTTCGAGAAGGCGACGGTCGTCATCGACGGCGAGGCGCGTGTCGTCGGCCGTCTGAAGGAGAGCGCGCTCGACGGCCTCGAGGTCACCCCTGACATGGCCAAGCGCATCGCCCGGGTCAAGGCCACCTGCGACGCGGAGATCATCCACTGATGAGCGCCACCGACACGCCGCCGCGGTCCAGCCAGGACGACGTCCTGCGCTGGGTCGGGGCGCGCACCGCGCTCGACGCGACGCGCGAGGAGGTCGAGGCTCTCGACGCGACACCCGGGGTCGCGACCTTCCGCCACCAGCTCGACCTGCTCGAGCGTCGGCTCGTCGCCGACCCCCGCGCCTTCCGCGACCTGTTCATCGCCGACGGCATGGCGGCGGTGGCCTGGGAGTTCCGGCAGCCCGAGCTCGGCCGGGACTTCGTCCTGCGCCTGTGGGACATGCTCCTGCGGGACGACGACGTCTCGACGCTGCTCATGCGGTTCGTCTGGGACCTGCCGCTCGGCAAGAAGCGTCTGTTCATCAAGGCGGTCGACGCGCACCTGTCCGACCGCTACCCGATGGTCAAGGGCCTCGCGACCGACTGGCCGGCCGGCAGCACGATCCCCCCGTACGTCCGCGACGCTGACGACCGCGCCGAGGACTTCGGCCTGGTCAACAAGGGCTACCTCGGCTACATGGACCTCGGCTACACCCGGCGGGAGGTCGAGCTGCTCGTCTGGCTCGAGGCGATCCGGGACAAGCAGTGCTCCGACGCTCCGTGCGAGCTCGGCGTGTTCCTCGAGGCGCACCAGCCGCCGAAGTTCGGCTGCCCGGTGAAGATCCACATCCCCACGATGATGGAGCTCCTCGGCACGGGGCGGTTCACCGAGGCCCTCGAGCTGCTGCACTCGTGCAACCCGCTGCCGAACGTCACGGGGCGCGTGTGCCCGCAGGAGCTCCAGTGCCAGGCGGCCTGCCTGCACAAGACGTCGATGCAGATCGGCCAGCTCGAGTGGTTCCTGCCGGAGCGCGACAAGCTCGCCCACCCGGGCGCGGACGCGGCGCGGTTCGCCTCGTTCCCGAACCCGTGGACCATGGCGGCCAAGCCGCCCGTGGCGATCGTCGGGTCCGGCCCGTCCGGACTCATCAACGCGTACCTGCTGGCCGCCGAGGGCTTCCCGGTCACCGTGTTCGAGGCGTTCCACGAGCTGGGTGGCGTGCTCCGCTACGGCATCCCCGAGTTCCGCCTGCCGAACGAGCTGATCGACGACGTCGTGCGCAAGATCCGCCTGCTCGGCGGCCGCTTCGTCACGAACTTCGTCGTGGGCAAGACCGCCTCGCTGCAGGACCTGCGCGACGCGGGCTTCTGGAAGATCTTCGTCGGCACCGGCGCGGGCCTGCCGATGTTCATGAACGTGCCCGGCGAGCACCTGCTCAACGTCATGTCGGCGAACGAGTTCCTCACGCGCGTCAACCTCATGCACGCCGACTGGGAGAGCACCGAGACACCGCTGCCGTTCGTGCGGGGCAAGAACGTGCTGGTCATCGGCGGCGGCAACACCGCGATGGACGCGGCCCGCACGTCCCGGCGCCTCGGCGGACACGTGACGATCGTCTACCGGCGTACCCGCGCCGAGATGCCGGCTCGCGTCGAGGAGCTCGAGCACGCGCT
Organism: Cellulomonas sp. A375-1; assembly: GCF_001040865.1. Taxonomy (NCBI): domain Bacteria; kingdom Bacillati; phylum Actinomycetota; class Actinomycetes; order Micrococcales; family Cellulomonadaceae; genus Cellulomonas; species Cellulomonas sp. A375-1. The sequence continues at coordinate 94,233 of NZ_LFKW01000132.1, forward strand.
CGAGGAAGGCATCGCGCTGCTGCCGCTGCGGTCGCCGTCGGAGTTCCTCGCCGACGGCAGCACCGGGTTCGTCAAGGCGGCGACGCTCGACGTCATGGAGCTCGGCGAACCCGACGCGTCCGGCCGTCGACGCCCGCTGTCGACGGGCAGGACCGAGCAGGTCGAGGCCGACCTGGTGATCATGGCGCTCGGCAACTCGTCGAACCCGATCATCAAGGACTCCGAGCCGCGCATCGACGTCTCGCGGTGGGGGACGATCAACCTGGCCGCGGACGGCACGCAGCAGACCACGCTCGAGGGCGTGTACTCCGGCGGCGACGCGACCCGAGGCGGGTCCACCGCGATCAACGCGGCCGGCGACGGCCAGGCCGCCGCGCGCGAGATCATCGGCGACGTCGACGTGCCGCTCGCCGAGGTCACGCGCATGGTCGAGGCCGCCCACGGCTACACCGACATGGCGGCCTCGGACGCCGTGATCCTCGCCAAGCGGAACCTGTCGCCCGGCATCGAGGAGCTCGTCGTCCGGGCGCCGGTCATCGCGCGGTCGGCGCAGGCGGGTCAGTTCGTCCGCGTGTTCCCGCGGCTGGGTGGCGAGCTCATCCCGCTCACGCTGGCGGACTGGGACGCGGAGGCAGGCACGGTCTGCCTCGTCGTGCAGGCGATGGGCGTCAGCTCGATCGAGATGAACGCGATGCAGCCCGGTGACGTCCTCGCCGGCATCGCCGGCCCACTCGGTCGACCGTCGGACGTGCACCGGTACCCGGACGACGAGACCGTCGTGTTCACCGCCGGCGGCCTGGGCCTGCCGCCGGTGTACCCGATCATGCGCGAGCACCTGCGGCTCGGGAACCACGTCACGCTCATCGCCGGCTTCCGCACCAAGGACCTCATGTTCTGGACGGCGGACGGCGAGCGGGTCGCCGCCCTCCAGGCCGAGTTCGGCGACCGCCTCGAGGTGGTCTACGCGACCAACGACGGCTCGTACGGCGTCGAGGGCTTCGTCACCAGGCCGCTCGGGGAGATGCTCGAGGCCGGCCGGAAGATCGCCGAGGTCGTCACCATCGGCCCGCCGATGATGATGCGAGGCGTCTCGGACCTCACCCGGCCGTTCGGCGTGCGCACGGTCGCGTCGCTCAACTCGATCATGGTCGACGCGACGGGCATGTGCGGTGCGTGCATGGTGCCCGTGGTGATCGACGGAAAGCTGGTCCGCAAGCACGCGTGCATCGACGGACCCGAGATCGACTCGCACCTCATCGACTGGGACAAGTTCCTGCCCCGGTTCGGGCTGTTCCACGCTCAGGAGCAGGAGGCTCGGACGCGACACGGCCTGTAGGTGGCCCGGCCCGCACGACCGCCTCGCGTCCTGCCGTGCGCACCCGAGGAGCTAGCCTCGGGGCGTGGATGAGGCCGCTGGGAACGACGAGACCGATCTGCTCGCTCAGCTGCGGCGTCACCCCGATGTCGAGGCGCTAAACCTGCACGCGGTCGATGCGAGCGACCGGCTGATCCTCGACGAGGCGTCGTCGGCGCTGGACGCCGAGAACGGGGCGCACGTCGTCGTGATCGGCGACCACCACGGCGCGCTGACTCTCGGCGCGATCGCACGGCACGGGCTGGCCGGGGTCCGCACGCACCAGGACCGGCTCCTGGGCGAGCGGGCGCTGCGCGCGAACGCCGCACGGTTGGGAGTCGGCGGCTTCACCCAGGTGGAGCTGACGCCTGAGCTCGTCGACGGGGCGCGGCTCGTCCTGCTCCAGCTCCCACGCTCGCTGGACGCGCTCGACGAGATCGCCGGGCTGGTCGCCGCGCACGCCGACCCCGAGGTGCTGGTCGTCGCGGGTGGGCGCGTCAAGCACATGACGACGGCGATGAACGACGTCCTGCGGCGGCACCTCGGCGACGTGCAGGCGAGTCTGGCCCGGCAGAAGTCACGGGTGCTGGTCGCCTCACGGCCGCGTCCCGCCGACGAGCGGCCGGCGTCGACGTGGCCTCGGAGCGAGGATCACCCGGACCTGGGCGTGACGGTCTGCGCCCACGGAGGCGTCTTCGCCGGGTCGGGGATCGACATCGGTACGCGCGCGCTGCTCCAGCACGTCGACGCGATGCCCATGGACGCGACGTCGGCGCTCGACCTCGGCTGCGGGACCGGGGTACTGGCTGTCCTCCTGGCGAGGGCGAACGACGGGCTCACCGTCACGGCGACCGACGAGTCGGCCGCCGCGGTCGCCTCCGCTCGCGCGACTGTCACGGCGAACGGTCTGCAGGATCGCATCGCCGTCGTGCGCGCAGACGGCGCGGACGGGGTGCCGGATGCCAGCGTCGACCTCGTCGTGCTGAACCCGCCGTTCCACGTCGGCGCCGCGGTGCACGCCGGAGCCGCGCACGCCATGTTCGCCGAGGCCGCGCGGGTGCTGCGCCCGGGCGGGGAGCTGTGGGCGGTGTGGAACTCGCACCTGCGCTACCGGTCGACCCTCGAGCGCGTCGTCGGGCCCACCCGGCAGGTCGCCCGCGACCCGAAGTTCACCGTGACGGCCTCCACACGCGCTGCTCGCTGACGCCGCACGGCGCGGGCACAGAGGCCACGTCGGCGCGATCGTCGTTATCGTCTCGGGCAGGAGCCCGGGTGCACCGGGCCTCTGCCCGCTTCCGCGAAGGAGATGACGATGGCGTCGGATCAGCTCACGTTCGACAACCCGGTCGAGCGGCACTCGCACATCAAGCCGCACGCCTCGTGGCAGCCGCTGCCGGGCCTCGACGCGAAGCTCGACCCGAAGGCCGACCACGGCGAGACCTCGTACCGCGGCACGGGTCGGCTGCCCGGGCGCAAGGCGCTCATCACCGGCGGCGACTCGGGGATCGGCGCGGCCGTGGCCATCGCGTTCGCGCGTGAGGGCGCCGACGTCGCGCTGAGCTACCTGCCCGAGGAGCAGGTCGACGCCGAGGCGATCGCGGAGCACGTGCGCGCGGCCGGCCGCAAGGTCGTCCTGCTGCCCGGCGACATCCGCGACCGCGAGTTCTGCCGCACCCTCGTCGCCGACGCGGTCGCGGGGCTCGGCGGGCTGGACATCCTGGTGAACAACGCGGCGCACCAGGTGTACCACCAGACGTTCGACGAGCTCGACGAGGCCGATCTCGACCGCACCATTCAGACGAACCTGTACGCGATGTTCTGGATCACGCGCGACGCGCTGCCGCACCTGGGCCCCGGGGCGACGATCATCAACAGCACGTCGGTGCAGGGGTACAACCCGTCGCCGATGATCATCAACTACGCGTCGACCAAGTTCGCGATCATCGGCTTCACCAAGGCGCTCGCGGCCGACCTGGCTCCGCGCGGCATCCGCGTGAACGCGGTCGCGCCCGGCCCGGTCTGGACGCCGCTGCAGGTCTCGGACGGGCAGCCGAGCGAGAAGCTCGACGGCTTCGGCGAGTCGTCCTGGTTGGGGCGCACGAGCCAGCCGGTCGAGCAGGCGCCGGCGTACGTGTTCCTCGCCTCGCCCGAGTCGAGCTTCGTCGTCGGCGAGGTCATCAACGTCAACGGGGGCGCGAACGTGCCCTGACGTCCCGCCGCGTCGGTCGGTCCTTTGGTCCCTCTCGGCGCCGGGGCCGCGTCACTAGCGTCGTGATGACGACTCGATGTGGAGCGGATCATGACCAGCACCAAGGAAGCCGCAGCAACGTTCCTCGACTCGCGCAGGATCGCGGTCACGGGGGTCTCGCGCACGCCAGGGAGTCACGGCGCGAACGTCGTCTACACCCGCCTGCGGGACGTGGGCTACGAGGTGTTCGCGGTCAACCCCCACGCCGAATCCGTCGAGGGCGACCCCGCCTACGCGAACCTCGCGGCGATCCCGGGTGGTGTCGAGGCGGTCGTGGTCGCGACGAGCCCGCAGCACGCGGGATCGACCGTGCAGGAGGCGATCGACCTCGGCATCACGCAGGTGTGGATGCACCGGTCGGTGGACAAGGGCAGCGTCGACGACGACGCCACCCGGCTCGGCCGCGAGAACGGTCTGACCGTGATCGACGGCGGTTGCCCGCTCATGTTCGGGCGCCCGTCGGACCGCAGTCACCGCGTGATGTGCCGGCTCTTCACGCTGACGGGCCGGGTCCCGCGCGAGGTATGAGGGCGGACGCGCGGGTCAGTCGGACGACGACGCGGCCTGGCGGACCAGCGCGTAGACGCGGCCGAGGTTGAGCGTCCAGCCGACCCCGAAGACCCGCGGGCCGAGGACGTGCTCGGCGTCGGGGTCCCAGAGGCGCTCGCGGAAGCGCGCGATGGTGGGCGGGCGCAGCTCGTAGGGCACGAAGCCGGCGACCACACCGTGCCACGTGCGCTCGTCGCTCGGCTTGCGCAGCTCCTTGACGACGGCCGCGACGGCGAGAGCGACGCCGATCGCTCGCACGACGTCCTTGACGCCGGCCTGCCGCTTGCTGTCCTTGCCTCGTGCGGTCATCGGGACTCCTCGCTCGCGGTCTGCACGGCCATCATCCAGCGCTCAGCCCCGCTCGGCCAGGGCTACTGCTGCCACGTCCGTGCGGGAGCGGACGCCGTGCTTCGCGTAGACGTTGCGCAGGTGGTCCTCGATCGTCGTGGGGCTGAGGCACGGCGCGGCGGCGGCCTCGCGCGTCGTACGGCCGGCGCCCAGTGTGCGGACGACCTGCTCCTGCGGGGTGAGGGGGCATGAATCGGAGCCGGGTGTGGTTGACCTGGACGTGAGCGCAGGTGGTGCGCACGAGGGCTCGACCAGGGAGCCCGACGAGGAGGGAGGGACGATGTCGCAGACGCTCGGGTGGACCGACCCCCGCGAGCAGATCGAGTTCAGCGTGCTCATGGCCGACGGACGCCTCGCCGGTCGGACGTTCGAGTCCCGCGAGCAGGCCGAGGCGTGGGCGCAGCCCGACGAGCAGGTCGTCGAGTACAACCTCGTCTGCGAGTGCGCGGTCTGACGCCCGGTCAGCGCGACGGTGTGCGCACCGTGCCGAACACCGTGCGGCGCCGGAGCTGGAAGCCGAGCCGTTCGTAGATCGCGATCGCGCGCGTGTTCGCCTCGGCCGCGTGCAGCAGCGCCCGGTCGCCCCGTTCGTGGATGTGGTGCGCGACGTCGAGCACGAGGCGCGTGGCCAGGCCCTGGCGCTGGAAAGAGGCGTCAGTGCAGACCGCGGAGATCTCGGTCCAGCCGCCGGGCTGCAGACGCTCGCCGGCCATCGCCACGAGTCGTCCGTCCCGTCGCAGGCCGACATAGCGACCGAGCTCGTGCGTGCGCGGTGCGAACGGACCGGGCTGCGTCCGCTCGACGAGCGCGAGCATCTCGGGCACGTCGTCGGCGCCGAGGAGCACGGCTTCGTCGTCGGGCCGTGGCCGGAGCGCGTCCGTCTCGACGAGCTGCACCCCTGCACCCCGTGCGACGACCTCCCAGCCGGCCGGCAGCGCCGGGTCGCTGCCGGAGACCGGGAAGAGCTGGCCCGGCCCGACGAGGTCGAGGACCGCGTCCCACACGTCCGGGTCGTCCCACGAGCGGACGGCCGCGAACGGCGAGACCTCGGGCAGGTAGCGCCGCGCGATCTCGTTGCCCTCGGACAACGCCGCGTGCCGGCCCGTGAGCGAGTGCCACGCAGGGTTGTCCAGGACGTGGACCGCTCGATCGGGCGCGGCCGGCACGGCGTCCAGGGTCTCGGCTGCCACGGTGGTTCCTCTCCTCGTCGGACCGTCGGCCGGATGCTAGGCGCGTGGTGCGACAGCGCAAGGTCCATCGCCCAGCTTCCCGCGCAGTGAGACCGCAGGTGGCGCGGACGTGGCGGCGGGTCACTCGTCGATGGCTTCGATGCCCTCGTCCTCGAGTGCCCGCAGGTGGTCGAGCATCGCCTGCAGCACGTCCGGCGGGTGGGGCTGCCACGGGGTGACCTCGGCGACGACGCGCAGCGGCTCGCGGGTGCGGTACGAGCGAGTCGGGTTCCCGGGGAACCGCTTGTCGGTGAGGTTGGGGTCGTTCTCGATCCGACCGACGGGCTCGACACGGTAGATCCGTCCGCGTCCCTCGCCCTGCGCGAGCTCGGCGCCCCAGATCGCGGCGTCCATCGTCGCCGTGAGGTAGACGAAGCTCGCCGTGCGCCGGGAGCCGTAGTTGGAGCTCCGCCCGGGTTCGAGCAGGTCGCCGGGCCGCAGGTCGGCCTTGGTGCCGTGGAAGAACGGCCCAGCATCGTCCACCTCGACCGGTGCGCCCGTCTCCGTCACGTCCACCCCTCACGCTCGTCGGTCGCTCACGTGTGTCTGCGCGCAGCGTAGGTCGGCTCCCCGCGCTGCCGCCATCGGGTCGTGCGCGCGCCGCCCGTGATCGCGCGGCTCCGACGGGGTCCGGGGTGCGCTCAGTCGGTGAGACGGGTCCGGAGCTCGATGACGTCGAACGGCTCGCTGCTGGACTCGGTGGTGGCTCTGCCGTCGATCGTGCGCCACTTGTGCAGCGGGTCGGCCGCGACTCGGTAGCGGCCGCGCCAGGACGTCGTCAGCCGGACGACGCTGCCCTGGTCCGGGGTGACGAACGTGTGGGTGACCTCGAACGACGGGTAGGGCTCACCGGGGACGTCGGTGGAGAACCGCTCACCGTCGTCGAACGCCCAGTCCCAGGCGAAGGGTTCCGCGACGATCTCGACGTCGAACCCGGCGATCTCGGTGTCGAACGCCTGCGCGTCGGCGAGGGTGTGGAGGATCGCCGGCTTGTTCACGAGCAGCTCGTCGGCCGGCTGCACCGCGACGTCGGGCGGTGCGATGTGCAGCACGCGGAGGTCCTCGATGCTGACCGGTGGCAGCAGGTGCTCGGGGCACGACCAGCCGACGAGCATCTCCCAGTCCGACCACGCCGCCTGAGGGCTGACCCGGAACCGGAACCACAGCGGAGCGATCGCCGGACCGTCCTCGCACGTCGGGCCTGTGATCTCGATCCCGGGCGGGATGTAGCACCGCTGGTCGATCCCCGGCTCCTCGACGTCGGTGTCGTCGTCGCACCGCGCCGCACGCTTGTACTCGTCCAGCCTCTCCGCCTCGGAGACGCCAGCGGCCCGCCACGCCCTCTCCGCCTGCGACGCCTTGAACGCAAGCGCGTGGAGTCTGTCGTCACCGGGGGCGGTGACGACGACGTCGTCGGCTCGGACCGGTGAAACCGCACCGAGCACCGTCGCCGCCACGACGAAGGCGGTCGTGAGGATCAGCCGGACGGTCGGCACCCTCGCCGGCCGGGCGGCCGTCACAGTGTCTCGAGCTCTCGTGGATCAACCCCGTCCACAGCCCAGCCCGAGCCGCTCCAGACCACCGTGACCTGTGCCCGGACCCGGGTGGTGTCCGGGAAGTCCTCGACAACGGTGCCCGCCTCGTCCACGGCGCGTGACGGGTGCTGGATGAACACGACCCACGCGAAGAACTCGTGGCCGTCAAACGTGGACGAGCCGCTGGCCTCGACCTCGAAGCTACCTCCTTGCGCGTGCCTGCCCGACGCGAGCTTCTTCTGCAGGTCCACCAGGGTCCCGGAGCAGTAGCCGCAGTTCTCACCGGTCAGGCGTTCCCACTCCGCGGTGTCTCCGGTCGCGTACATGTACGGGAAGAGCGACATGAAGTACTCGGCCACGGCGGCCGCGTTCTCCTCGGTGGCGGGACCGTCGAGAGCGGCGGGCGGGGTGGGGGCGACGGTGACGTCGGCCAGTGCGGCGGTCGGCGTGGGCGACGGCTCGGGGGTCGGGCTCGGTGTGGCCGTGACCTGCGGGGTCGACGACGCCGTGACGGCTGGCGGGGAGGTCGGGCCCGCGCCCCCGCTCCCGGAGCAGGCCGCGAGCGCCAGGCCGATCCCGACGACTGCCGCGGCTGCGAGCGCGCGTGTGGTGCCCCCGTGATGACGCATGCCGGGCAAACTACCCGAATCGGAACCCTCGGGGGCGAGGCGGCTCCCGGTTGTGGACAACCTCGAGGACCTGGTGACGCCGTCGCCACGCCATGCCTGACGCGGAGCCCGGAACGGCCTCGGGGCACTGACCGCACCAGGTCGTCTTGTCGTCGACGCCGGGTGTCCCTCACCACCGACGTGAGGGCCGGTCCCGCACGTCGCGGAACCGGCCCTCTCGTCGGTCGTGCCGCCCGGCGTCGAGCCGGACGTAGGTGGGACTCGTCAGTGGCGGACCTGGACCACTGACGCGGACGCGTCACTCGAGAACTGGCTGAAGTCCGGCGGGTTGAGCGCCGAGCCGATGGACGAGGCGACCACGAGCACAGCCGTCACGATCCATGCCAGCTTCTTGTGCTGGTCGTAGCCCGCGAGGGGTCGGCCGTACTTGTCCTTCTGCTGCCCGGCGAGCACCAGGATCAGGTCGATGAGCGCCCAGATCCCGCAGCCGCCGAGCGTGAAGAGCTTGGCCAGGCCGGTGCCGACCTTGCCCAGGTAGAAGCGGTCGACCCCGAAGATGCCCAGGAAGTACGCCAGCAGCCACGTCGCGATGAACGACTTGTCGGACTCGACGGGAGCGCCCGGGTAGGTCGCGCCCGGTCCACCGAAGGCGGGAGCGCCATAGGCCGGGGCCCCGTAGGCGGGTGCGGCGGGGTACTGCGGGGGCTGCGGGGCACCGTAGGCGGGCGGCGTGCCCGGCGTCGGCTGCTGCGGCTGGTTCTCGGGCGTCGGTGCGCCGGGGTACTCCGAGGACACGCGGGCTCCTGTTCGTCGGGAGGGGCCCCGGGCCACGAGCGTCGGGGCGAGCGCGTAGCGTACCGAAGCCGCAGGTCACCGCGGCATCTGTCTCGCGTGACGGGTGCCGGGACCGGTCTCGTCACCGACAGACGGGCCGCTTCCGGGAGGAATCGGTCGCCGCCCGGCTGCCGAAGGTCGCTCGTCGCGGACCGGGACGACGAGCGACCCTCGGCAGCCGCGTGCGGCCCGCCGAACGGGCGCCGGAGCCCCGAGGTCAGAAGACCTGGCGGAGGTTGGCGCGGGTCAGGTCGAGCAGCTCGTCGCCCCGACCGGACAGGAGCGTGCGCAGCGCGTAGAGCGCGAAGCCCTTGGCCTGGTCGAGCTTGACCGACGGCGGGATGGTCAGCTCCTGGCGCTCGGTGACCACGTCGACGAACGCCGGACCGTCGTACGCGAACGCCTGCTCGAGCGCGCCGCGCAGGTCCGAGGACTTCTCGACCCGGAACGCCTTGAGCCCGGCGGCCTCGGCGATCGCGGCGAGCGACGGGTTCTCGAGGTCGGTCGCGCTGGTGACGAAGCCCGCGGCCTTCATCTCGAGCTCGACGAAGTTGAGCGACGAGTTGTTGAAGACGACGATCTTGACGGGCAGCTTGTTCTGCGTGAACGTCAGGAGCTCGCCGAGCAGCATCGCGACGCCGCCGTCGCCGGACATCGCGACCACCTGACGGCCCGGGAACGCGGCTGCTGCGCCCGCGGCCTGGGGGAGCGCGTTGGCCATCGAGCCGTGGATGAACGAGCCGATGAGCTTGCGACGCCCGTTCATCGTCAGGTAGCGAGCGGCCCAGATGACGGGCGAGCCGACGTCCGGGATGAACACGGCGTCGTCGGACGCGATCTCGTCGATCAGCTTCGCGACGTACTGCGGGTGCAGCGGCTGCGAGCCCTTGCGCGGCGTCGCGAGGTCGTCGAGCTTGGTGCGGGTCTTGGCGTAGTGCGCCAGCGCGTCGTCCAGGTGCGAGCGGTCGGACTGGCGCGACAGCCGCGGCAGCAGGCCCAGCAGGGTCTCGCGGACGTCGCCGACGAGCCCGAGCTCGAGCGGCGTGCGGCGGCCCAGGCGCTCGCCGCGGATGTCGACCTGGATGACCTTCGCCTTCTCGGGCAGGAACGGGCGGTACGGGAAGTCGGTGCCGAGCATCAGCAGCGTGTCGCACGACTCCATGGCCTTGTACCCGGACGCGAACCCCAGCAGGCCGGTCATGCCGACGTCGAACGGGTTGTCGTGCTCGACGAACTGCTTCGACCGCAGCGTGTGCACGATCGGCGCGCCGAGGGTGTCGGCGAGTGCGAGCAGCTCGGCGTGCGCGCCCTCGACACCTGCACCGGCGAGGATCGTCACGCGCTTCGCGTCGTTCAGGAGCCCGGCGGCCGCCGCGAGCTCGTCGTCGGACGGCACGACCCGCGGCTTGGTGGCGCGGATGGGCGTGACGGTGGCGTCGTCGGCCTCGGCGAGCGCGACGTCGCCGGGGATCACGACGACGGCGACCCCCTTCTGCTCGATCGCGGCCCGCATCGCGTTCTGCATGACCCGCGGCATCTGGACCGGGGACGCCGCGTACTCGACGTACACCGAGCACTCGCGGAACAGCTCCTGCGGGTGGGTCTCCTGGAAGTAGCCCGAGCCGATCTCGGAGGTGGGGATGTGCGCGGCGATCGCGAGCACCGGCACGCCCGAGCGCTGCGCGTCGAACAGGCCGTTGATGAGGTGCAGGTTGCCCGGTCCGCACGAGCCCACGCAGACCGCGATCTCGCCGGTCAGTGCGGCCTCGGCGCCCGCGGCGAACGCCGCTGCTTCCTCGTGGCGCACGTGCACCCAGTCGATCCCGGAGCCGCGCAGCGAGTCCGTGAACCCGTTGAGCGAGTCCCCGGGGATGCCGTAGACGCGCTTGACGCCCGCGGCGACGAGCGTGTCGACCATGTTCTTGGCGACGGTGGTCATGCGTGGTCTCCCTGATGTGGGTGGGGTGGTGCGGCGGGGTGTGCCGCGCGGGTGGAGCTCGAGGTCAGGTCGTGATCGCGGGCCAGACGAGGGCGCACACGTGCTCGGCGAGGTCGTCGTCGAGCGGGGCGTGCCCCCAGATCAGCCTGTGGTACGCGGGCGCGAACAGCGCGTCGACGACGAGCGCGGGGTCGGTTCCGGCGCGCACCTCACCGGTGGCGATGCCGCGCTCGAGGTGGCCGATCGCTGCGTGACGGCGGGGTTCCATCCACTGGTCCAGCAGCGCGGTCGCTGTCGCCGCGTCGGTGATCGACGCGGACATCAGCTGGCGCAGGAGCCGTCCGGCGGGGGTGTCGCGCAGCAGGTGGACGAGCGCGTCGACCTGGGCGGTGAGTGCGGTGCGCACCGGGAGGTCGTCGTCGAACTCGATGCTCGCGTGGAAGCGGTCGAGCAGTCCTTCGAGCAGGACGGCGGCCGACGAGGGCCACCACTTGTAGAGCGTCGTCCGCGAGACGCCCGCGCGCGTGGCGATCGCGTCCATCGTCGGCAAGGTCTCGCTGCCGAGCGCGAGCTCAGCGGCGGCGTCGAGCACCGCCTGCCGGCGCTCGACCGACCGCGGACGCCCGCGCGGCGCGCCCTCCGATTTCATGGACACGCTGTTCACTATATCCCCGCTCGCGCCACGGTCCCGTGTCTCGCCGGTCACAGGCTGGGCATGCGGCCGGTGCCGCTCACCAGAGCTGGTTGACGTCCTCCGCCGAGCCCAGGAGGTCCTCGATCTCGAGCCGCGTGCCGTCGTCGAGCGTGACCCAGCCGGACCAGTGGCCGAAGCACTGATGGGTGGACGAGCGCACGACGCGCAGGTCGGTGTGCGAGACGCGGTCGTGGAACGGCGTGAACGTGAGGTCGGCGCACGCGCCGCGGACAGTCCACGGGTCGGTCCAACGCCCGTCGGTCCAGGTCCAGGTCAGGTCCTCGCGGAGCTTGTGCAGGCGCCCGTCGACGACGACCGCGTTCTCGGTCGAGCCGGTCCCGTCGGTCCACCGGCCGCCGAGCTGCAGCCCGACCGTGCGGCCGTCGACGACGCCCGCGCCGAAGCCCCAGTTCCACGACAGCTCACGCGGCCAGTACCCGCGGCCGTGGTCGAGCACCGCGAACGAGCCGAGCGGCACGTCGAACGTCCGGCCGTCGACCTCGAGCCGCCCGACGACCGGCCGCGCGACGTCCTTCACGGTGTACTGGAACGTGCGCGAGTCCCACGGCACCACGACGCCGAGGCGCTCGTGGCCGGGCGGCAGCGCGGCGGTGACGTCGAGCCGGACCCGGCCGGTGCGGGCACGCAGGCGCGTGCCGTGCTCGTCGTCGTCGAACTGGGCCTTGACGGCGCGCGTGGTGACGCTCGCGGGTCCGGTCCCCAGCGTGCCGGGAAGGGAGGTCCCGCGGGCGAACGGTGCGATCGCGACGGCGTCGACCTCGTCGCGCGTGGCCCGGTCCAGGACCCACACCTGCGCCAGGCCCGCGTAGTCGAGCGACGAGATCGTCACTCCGACGACGTGCGTGGGGGTCAGGACCGCCCAGTACTCCCACCGCTTGGCCCGGCCCCAGCGTCGTGCCCAGCGGCCGACGCGGTCGGTGTCGTGCAGGGGGGTGCGGCTCCAGCCGACGGCGTCGGGGTTGAGCCGCCCGGACGGCAGCTGCAGCGGGACGGGGAGCGTGATCTCCTGCGCGTCGATGAGCACGCGGGGATCGTCGCAGACGGACGAACGTCCGGCCGGTGGGCGCGCCTGTGTCCGTGCCAGGGTGGTCAGATCAGGCGGCGTTCCGTCGCGTGCACCACGCGTAGCCAGCGGTAACCGTAGCCCGGCAGCTCCAGGGTGGTGCGGCCACGCGCGTCCAGCGCGGCCTCGCCGGGCTGGAGCAGGTCGACGAGCCGGACCGGTGCACCCTCGCTCGAGCAGTCGCTCAGCTCGAGCGGAACGCTGACCGGCTCGGGGGCGAGGTTGTGCAGCGCGACCATCGAGCCGTCGTCCCAGGTCGAGCGGTGCGCGAGCACGGCGGCATGCGGCTGGTCGAGGATCTCGACCTCGCGCGCCCAGCCCAGCTCGGGGCTCTCGCGGTAGCGCCGGGCCAGGAGCCGCATGAACGCCAGGAGCGAGTCCGGGTCGAGCCGCTGCTCGGCCACGTTGACGTGCCGGGGACCGTAGCCGTCCTCGACCACCGGGCCGGGCAGGCGGGACGGTGCGGCCCGGCTGAAGCCGCCGTTGCGCTCGGCGGTCCACTGCATCGGGGTGCGCACCGCCATGCGGCCCTCGGCCGCGAGGTTCTCGCCCATGCCGATCTCCTCGCCGTAGAACAGCACGGGGGTGCCGGGCAGCGAGAACAGCAGCGAGTAGACCATCCGGATGTGGCGCGGGTCGCCGTCGAGCATGGTCGGCAGGCGACGGCGCAGACCGCGCCCGTACAGCTGCATGTCCTCGTCGGGCCCGAACGCGGCGAAGACCTCAGCGCGCTCGTCGTCGGACAGCTTGTCGAGCGTGAGCTCGTCGTGGTTGCGCACGAACGTCGCCCACTGCGCATCCCGCGGGATCGTCGGACGCGCGGCGAGGGTCGCGGCGAGCGGGCGTGCGTCGTGCCGCGCGAGGGACAGGTACAGCTGTTGCATCCCGACGAAGTCGAACTGCAGCGTGAGCTCCGTGCCGTCGGAGGTGCCGTCGCCGTCGTCGTCGCCGAAGAACTGGCGCTGCTGGTCGTACGGCAGGTTCACCTCGCCCATGAGGACCGCGTCACCCGATCGCCTCGTGAGGAACGACCGCAGGTCGCGCAGGTAGTCGTGGGGGTCCTCGAGGTCGTCGTCCGGGCCCTTGGCGGTGTCCGCGAGGAAGAACGGCACGGCGTCGACGCGGAACCCCGACAGTCCGAGCTCGGTCCAGTAGCCGACGACCTTCGCGATCTCGTCCCGCACCTTCGGGTTGGCGGTGTTCAGGTCCGGCTGGTGGCGGTAGAAGCGGTGGCGGTAGTACTCGCCCGTCGCGTCGTCGCGCGTCCAGATGCCGGTCTCCTGATCGGGGAACACCACCTGGTCGCTCGTGTCCGGCGGCTTCGTCGCGCTCCACACGTAGTAGTCGCGGTAGGGCGAGTCCTTGCTGCGCCGGGCAGAGCGGAACCACGGGTGCCGGTCGCTCGTGTGGTTCACGACGAGGTCCGCGATGACCCGGATCCCGCGGTCCCGGGCGGTGCGGATCAGTCGCACCAGGTCGCCGACGTCGCCCAGCCGAGGGTCGACGCCGAGGAAGTCGGTGATGTCGTAGCCGTCGTCGCGGTCGGCCGTCGGGTAGAAGGGCATGAGCCACAGGCACGTGACGCCGAGGTCCGCGAGGTGGTCGATGCGCTGCGTGAGGCCCTGCAGGTCCCCGACGCCGTCGTCGTCCCAGTCCATGAACGTCTCCACGTCCAGGCAGTAGACGACCGCCGTCTTCCACCACAGGTCGCTCGTCTCGCGCAGCCTCATGCCGCCACCTCCCGCAGCCCGGGCAGCAGGTGCTCGCCCGCCATGTCGAGGAACCGGTCGAGCGTCGCGGACCGCGGCGTCGCCGTCGGGTCCGCGCTGGGGTGCTTGTCGTCCGACGCGCGGGGGTCGGTCGCCACCTGGTGGACGTACACCGCGTCGAAGCCCAGGCCGACGAGCGCCGCGAGCCGGTCACGCAGGCGCGACGGGTCGTGCTCGACGAGCACCGCCCGACGCACGGCCTCGTCGGACACATGTGGGGCGAGCGAGTCGAACGACTCGGGCAGGTCCAGGTCCCACGCCACGGGCGGGCCGAACACCTGCACGCCCCACTGCTCGCGGGCCACCGCCATCGCCTCGTCGGGATCGGGTGCCCACGCGACGTGGACCTGGAGCGCGGCGGTGCCGCGGCCGCCGGCGTCGCGGTACGCGGCGAGCACGTCGCGCAGGCGGTCGGGATGCTGGTTGACGGTGACCAGTCCGTCGGCCCAGTCGGCGTGCGCGGCCGCGGTCGCGGGGGTCACCGCGGGCCCGATCAGGGCGGGCGGCGCGTCGGGCAACGTCCACAGCTTGGCGCGGTCGACCCGCACGAGGCCGTCGTGCGTGACCTCCTCGCCCGCGAGCAGCGCGCGGATGATCGCGACGGACTCGCGCAGGCGCGCGTCGCGCACGTGCTTGGGTGGCCAGCCGTCGCCCGTGATGTGCTCGTTGACGTTCTCGCCCGAGCCCAGCGCGACCCAGAACCTGCCCGGGAACATCGCGGCGAGCGTCGCGGCCGCCTGAGCGACGATCGCCGGGTGGTACCGCTGGCCCGGCGCGTTGACCACGCCGAACGGCAGGCTCGTCGTCGCGAGCGCCGCACCCAGCCACGACCACGCGAACCCGGAGTGCCCCTGCGCGGCACTCCACGGCGCGAAGTGGTCGGAGCACATGCCCGCGTCGAAACCGACCTCGGCCGCGCGCTGCGCCGCCGCGAGGAGGCCCGCAGGGTGGACCTGCTCGTGCGAGTGGTGGAACCCGATCGTGGTCATGGCGATCCTTCCTACCCGGCGCGCGGGCATCGCGCGCGGCGAGCGGGTAGGCGGCCGAGGGGTCGCGCGGCCCGCTCGCGTCGTCGTGGCGCAGGGCGCACGATGCTTGCCAAGCCGCCGCGCGGCGGCCCCGGGGAGGTGGGCGATGGCGACCGTCACGCGTCGGATGCGCTGCGAGCCGCACGACGTGCTCGAGGTGCTCGCCGACGGCTGGAGCTACGCCGCGTGGGTGGTCGGCACCGCCCGGATCCGCTCGGTCGACGACGAGTGGCCCGCGCCCGGTTCGCGCATCGCGCACTCCGTGGGCCTGTGGCCCGCCCTGCTCGACGACACGACGAGCGTCGTGTCCTGGGACCCGGCGGGACGCCTCGAGCTGCGCGCACGGGCCTGGCCCGCGGGGGAGGCGCAGATCCTGCTCGAGGTGCGTCCGCACCCGGACGGCGGCACGTGGGTGCGCATGGTCGAGGACGCGGTCCGGGGGGTCGGCACGCTCGTGCCCCGACCGCTGCGCTCGGCGGCACTCGTCCCGCGCAACGTCGAGACCCTGCGGCGCCTCGCCTACATCGCGGAGGATCGCTCGACCCGCTGAGCCTCGCCCGCGCGCCCTCGTCGGGCCTCTTCTGCGACGAACGGCCCGTGCCGGCCTCGTCGGCTGCCTGTAGACCGACACGAACCGTCTCGCCCGTTGATACGCCCGCCCGGCTGCGACGCGCGTGACCAGGCGAGTTCCGGAACACTCGCACCATTCGGGTGTGGCGGCGGGAGGACCAGGCATGAGCGTGCTGCGGACCAAGACGATCGAGCAGTCCCTGGCCGACGCCGACGAGCCGGAGTACCAGCTCAAGAAGTCGCTGTCGGCGCTCGACCTCGTGGTCTTCGGGGTCGGCGTCGTGATCGGCGCGGGGATCTTCACGCTGACCGGGCGCGCGGCGCACGAGGTCGCCGGACCCGCGATCGTCCTGTCCTTCGTCGTCGCGGCGTTCTGCTGCGCGCTCGCGGCCATGTGCTACGCGGAGTTCGCCTCGACCGTGCCTGTCTCGGGGTCCGCGTACACGTTCAGCTACGCGAGCATGGGCGAGCTGATCGCGTGGATCGTCGGGTGGGACCTGCTGCTCGAGATGTTCCTCGGCGCGAGCGTCGTCGCCCAGGGGTGGAGCGCGTACCTCGGGACGTTCCTGGAGAACATCGGCTGGGTCCTGCCGGAGTCGATCGCGTACGGCGGTGTCATCGACCTGCCGGCCGTCCTGCTGATCGTGTTCCTCGGTGTGCTGATCTCGTTGGGCATCAAGGAGTCGATGCGCGTCAACCTGGTGCTCGTCGGGATCAAGCTGTTCATCGTCCTGTTCGTGATCGTCGCGGGCATCCAGTTCATCTCCGCCGCGAACTACGACCCCTTCATCCCGGCGCAGCAGGTCACGGAGGCGAAGTCGGGCATGACGCAGCCTCTGCTGCAGGCGCTCGCCGGGATCGAGCCGTCGGCGTTCGGGGTGACGGGCATCTTCGCCGGGGCGTCGCTGGTGTTCTTCGCCTACATCGGGTTCGACGTGGTCGCGACCACCGCCGAGGAGACCAAGAACCCGAAGCGCGACCTGCCGATCGGGATCATCGGCTCGCTCATCATCTGCACCGTCCTGTACTGCGCGGTCGCGCTCGTCGTGACCGGGATGGTCAGCTACGACGAGCTCGACCCGGCCGCCGCGCTGGCCAACGCGTTCGAGGTGCACGGCCAGGACTGGATGGCCACGGTGATCTCGGCCGGAGCGGTCGCCGGCCTCACGACCGTGGTGCTCACGCTCATGATCGGCGCGTCGCGCGTGATGTTCGCGATGAGCCGGGACCACCTCCTGCCGCCGCGGCTCGCCAAGGTGCACTCGCGCTACCGCACGCCGTGGGTCATCACGGCCGTCGTCACCGGCGTGTGCGCGCTCGTCGCCGGGTTCACGCCGGTGGGCGTGCTCGAGGAGATGGTCAACATCGGGACGCTCTCGGCGTTCGTGCTGGTCAGCGTCGGGGTGATCGTCCTGCGACGGACGCGTCCGGACCTGCCGCGATCCTTCCGGGTGCCGTGGGTGCCGTGGCTGCCCGCCGTGTCCGCGGCCGTGTGCCTGTACCTCATGCTCAACCTGCCCGTGGAGACGTGGCTGCGGTTCCTCGTGTGGCTCGTGATCGGCTTCGGGATCTACTTCGGGTACTCCCGCAAGCGGTCGCGCGTGGGCCTCGAGGCCGCGCTGCGCGACGCCGACCGCGTGTGACCTCGTCGTTTGATGGGATGAATCTTCCGGGTTACCGTGTTGGAGCCGGAGACCGCCGCACGACGGCGTCCCGCGTCCCCCTCACGAGGAGCTGCCCCGCTGTGAGCACGATCCTGACCGAGCGCCGAGCTGTCGACCTGTCCCGGGTCTCCAGCGCGCTCTGTCGTGCCACCCCCCGGGGCTGTTGACCCCTTCTCGCAGCGCGCGCTGAGCCTCGGCCGCCGCTGACCCGCCGCGCCTGAGCGCGGCCTCCGGCCCTCGTCGGGCCCTCCCTGTCGCACCACCGGGCCGTTCGCCGTGCGTGCCGACGTCACCCTCCCGCGCCGCGGCGCCCTCGTCGCGCGCCCTTGAAAGGTCACCCGTGTCCGACACGTCCCCCCAGCGCAGCAGGCTGCGCTTCCCCTCGTTCAGCGTCCAGGTGATCCTGGGCCTCGCGCTCGGCCTCCTGCTCGGCTGGGTCGCGCTGCAGATGGGGCCCGTCGCCGACGGCTCCGCGAACTGGCTCACGACGACGCTCGACACCATCGGCTCGTCGTTCGTCACGCTCCTCAAGGCGATCGTCCCGCCGCTGGTGTTCCTGGCGATCGTCGCGTCGATCGCCAACCTGCGGCACGTCACCAACGCCGCACGGCTCGCCGGCCAGACCCTGCTGTGGTTCGCGATCACCGCCGCGATCGCCGTCGCCGTGGGCATCGGCCTCGGCCTGCTCTTCCAGCCGGGCGCGAGCTCGACGCTCGACCCCGCCGCCGGCTCCGAGCCCGGCAGGACCGGGAGCTGGATCGACTTCCTCAACGGGCTGATCCCCGGCAACTTCCTGGGCCTGGGCGCCTCGACCCAGCTCGCCGAGGACGGCACCGCGTCCACGTCGATCTCGTTCAACGTGCTGCAGATCGTCGTCGTCGCGCTCGTCGTCGGGATCGCCGCCCTGCGCTCCGGGAAGGCCGCTGAGCCGTTCCTCGCGTTCAACCGCTCGGCGCTCGCCGTCGTCCAGAAGGTGCTGTGGTGGGTCATCCGCCTCGCGCCGCTCGGCACGCTCGGGCTCATCGGCAAGGCCGTCGCGACCTACGGCTGGGACCTGCTCTCGCCGCTCGCCACGTTCGCCATCGCGATCTACGTGGGCCTGGCGATCGTGCTGTTCGTCGTCTACCCGGTGATCCTCAAGGCGCACGGGCTGCGTATCCGCTCGTTCTTCCGCGGTGCCTGGCCGGCGATCCAGCTCGCATTCGTGTCGCGCTCGTCCATCGGGACGCTGCCCGTCACGCAGCGGGTGACCGAGCGCAACCTCGGCGTCCCGTCGTCCTACGCGTCGTTCGCGGTGCCACTGGGCGCGACGACGAAGATGGACGGTTGCGCCTCGATCTACCCCGCGATCTCCGCGATCTTCGTCGCGCAGATCTTCGGCGTGGACCTGTCCCTGACCGACTACCTGCTCATCGCGTTCGTCTCCGTCGTCGGGTCTGCCGCGACCGCGGGGCTGACCGGCGCGGTCGTCATGCTCACGCTGACGCTGTCCACGCTGGGCCTGCCGCTCGCGGGCGTCGGGCTGCTGCTCGCGATCGACCCGATCCTGGACATGGGCCGTACCGCCGTGAACGTCGCGGGTCAGGCGCTGGTCCCGACCGTGGTCGCCAAGCGTGAGGGTCTGCTCGACGTCGCCCGGTACGAGTCGTCGTCCGCTGCGGACCTGTTCAGCGACGACGCGGCGGTTCCGTCCGACGGGGCTGCGGCGTCCGACGAGGGTGTGGCGGCCGACGAGCACGCGGCCGACGAGGCTGATGACCGTCAGCCTGTGTCCGTGGCCTGATCGGCCGAGACCGGCGCGCACGCGCCGGTGAGGGACCGCACTCCTGTCACGTGCAGGGCGAGGCCCCGACTGCGCACCATGCAGTCGGGGCCTCGTCGTCTGTCGTCGCGTGGCCTCGGTGCTGGGCCGTCCCGTGGGCCCGCGGTGCTCGGCTGCCTCGTGCTGCGACGCCGGCTCGGGTGGCGTGCTCCGGGACGGCGGCGCGCCGATCGCTCGTTCGTCGAGCGGCGGTCGACGTCTGTGCGCCGCGTGATCCGTCGATCCGTCGGTGCGCCGGCCCCTGGTGACGTCCCCGTGCGCGGTCGTGTGCGGGACGAGCGATGCCCGCGAGGAGGACCGCAGAGCGCCGACGGCAGGCTGCGGATGCAGCCGAACCGCGCCTGTGGATGGGGCGGGTGCATGTCAGCGGCCTATGGAACACTTGTTCGAATCGAGAGGGCGTCTTGCTGGATCGCACGGGGGTGAGTGATGACGGCGCTGCAGGAACGCGCGCGGCGGGATGTCATCGCACTGCGCGAGCCTCCGAGCATCGACGCGAGCGCGGAACCCAGGAACGCGAGCCGACTGGTGGTCGATGCCCTCGCGCCCGGGCGTGAGGTCGGGTCGCCTGGGAGGGCTCACCTCTCCGGCGCCGATCGCGTGCCGCCCGCCGATCGGCCCGCCGTGGTGACTCCTGCGTGCCGGCCGGAGCCCACGGCATCGCGAGCCACCGGTCGCACAGGCGGGAGACCGTTGGCGCACTGGCCGGTGCACGCGGAGCAGTTCCCTGTGCCTGGCATCGGTGCTGCCGCGCTCGCCGGCCGGCTCGAGTCCGCGGTCGTCGCGGATGCGGACGACGTCGAGCTCCTGGGCCTGGTGGTCGGCTGGCAGCAGCTGATCGGGCTCGCGGTGGCGGCGCAGGCCTCTGTCGTGCGCGAGCTTCTCGCCCGTGGGCACGGGCTGTGGGGCGACCTGCCGCAGGAGGTGGCGGCGGCACTCGCCTGGACCCGGACCGCGGCGCAGATGATGGTCGCGCGCGCGGGGTCGCTGGGGGACCATCCCGCGCTCGACGAGGCGCTGCGCTCGGGTGCGATGGACGTCCGCAAGGTCGACCTGGTCCTCGACGAGGTCGCCGCACTCGTGGTGGGCACGGACGAGCTGCCGGACCGTGACTCGGTCGGGCGGGCGACCGAGCAGGTGGTCGCGATGGCGGCCGAGTCCGCGAGCGACCTGACGCCCACGCAGCTGCGCCGCACGGTGCGACGCGAGGTGCTCGCGGTCGACCCTGCCGCGACGCGCGCCCGCGCCGCGCAGGCCCGGGCTCGCCGGTGCGTGCGGGTCGACTGGGCGCCCGACGGCATGGCCTGGGTGTCCGCGTTCCTGACCGCGCCGGACGCGATGGTCGTGCGCACCGTGCTCGACGCCGCGACGGACGTGACCGACCTCGTCGACGACCGGACCCGTGCCCAGCGCCGGGCGGACCTGTTCGTCGCGCTGTTCCGGGACATCGCCGACTCCGGGGTGCTGCCGTGCGGAGAGCGGCTCCCCACTCGCCAGCGCACGCGACCCCACATCCAGGTCACCGTCGCCGCCACGACGCTCCTCGGTCTCGACGACAACCCCGCCGAGCTCGCGGGTCACGGACCGATCCCCGCCGAGACTGCGCGACTCATCGCCTCCGACGGCACGTGGCGTCGGCTCCTGACGGATCCAGCCGACGGCACCCTGCTCGAGCGGAGCAGCCGCGCGTACCGCCCCGGCGCTGTCCTCGGCGCGCACGTGATCGCGCGCGACGTCACGTGCACGTTCCCCGGCTGCGTGCGCCCCGCCGGGACGTCCGAGCTCGACCACATCGCTCCGTACCGGGCCACGGCCACCGGCGGCGACGTCGGCCCGCCCCAGACGACGGCGAGCAACCTGCACGCGGTCTGCAAGCGCCACCACGACCTCAAGACGCAAGGGCTCTGGAAGGTGACTCGCGACCTGCCCGGCGGTGGAACGGCCTGGACCCCGCAGTTCGGGATCACGTACGTCACGCATCCCCAACCGGTCCTCGCCACACCCCGCGCCTGGCAGCACGCCCCCCGCACCCACCACCCACCCGACGACGCGCCACCACCCTTCTAGCCGTACCGACCCGCAGAGCGACTGACCCGGCCGATCGGTCAGACGCCGTGCACGTTCCGTGGTCGGAGGTGCGCGCGGCTCTGACGGCGCCGCGCGCGCCCCCGGCACACCTGAACGTCGTGGCGCTCGGTCGGCGACGTCCGCGGCGTGGACCGCCGCACTGACTTGTGGTGCCTGACGCTGACGAGTGGTGCCTGACGCTGACGAGTGGTGCCTGACGCTGCTCAGTGGGTGAAGGACTCCCACCGGTGCGCAAGGAGGTCGCGGTCGGGATGGTCGGCCGGTCTGCGCGGCAGGGTGGGGGTACGGCCGTGCATCTCCTGCAGGCCGTGGCGGAGCATCGGGCCGTCGATCTCGTCCATGAGCTCGCGGTCGATGTGGACGACGTAGTCGGGTGTGACGCCGAGCATCTGCTGGTCGAACGCGGCGTGGTGGATCTTGCACAGCGCGAGGCCGTTCGGCGTCGTGGGTACGCCGAGCTCAGACGCGTCGGGTGCGATGTGTGCGGCGTCGAGCAGCGATCCATGACGCAAGGTGCAGACGGCGCACCGCGTCTCGTAGGCGAGCAGCACGCGCGTGCGGAAGGCGGGCTGATGGAGCCGTTGCTTCGCGAGCCTCAGGGCGTAGGCCCGTTGGGGCTCGCTGAGGTGGCGGACGTCGGGCATGTACCGGAACGACTCGTCGAGGGCGATGAGGAAGCAGCTGTCCTCCGGCACGTCGTCGACGACGTACACGGGAGCGATCGGCGTGTAGAAGTTCGCGGTCTCCTTGCGGAAGAGGATCAGGGGCATCCCGGTCTCGATGGCGGCGCGCAGCTTACGGTTGTCGCCGCCGAAGGGGTCCCCGCTGCGGTAGGCGTAGTGCAGGAGGCCGTCGGTCGGGTCCTCGACGTCGTCGTCAGGGCCGTGCGCCGACTGCACGATTGCCAACGTCGACGCGAAGTCCGCGGGGTTCCGGATGCCGCGCGAGTAGTCGATCAGCGGCAGGTCCCGGCCGCCGGCTCGGAACGCGAGCAGCTCGTGCCGGTGGAGGTACCCGCCGTTCGCCTGCGCCCGGTGCTGGACCCACTCGATGATCTCGGCGCGCAGCGCTGCTTCGACTGCGGTGTCCACGCTGGGAGCTCACCACGCCGACGCGCTGCTGGCAAGGATGAGCGGAAACCGGCGATTCGGGCGGAACCGGTGAGTAGCGTCGGGCGTTGTCCCGGTGGTGGGTGAGCGCCGAGAGGCGTGCGGGGCACGTGCCGCGTGGCGGGTGTGGGTGGCGCCGCGTACGGTCTCGTCGGTCGGTCGTGACGGAGCAACGGTGTACCAGCGAGGAGGCAAGGGTGGACGTTGCGGGGGAGATCCGGGTCGAGGTGGAACCGGGCAGCACGGTCGTACGCATGATCGGCGAGATCGACGTCGCGCTGCGGGAGCAGGCGAGCGAATCGATGGTCGCGGCGATGACCAGTGACGGCGCGATCGTCGTCGACGCCTCCGCGGTGACGTTCATCGACTCCTCCGGCGTCGCGTTCGTCCTCCAGCTCTTGCACGCCGCTCGGGAGGCAGGGCTGGCCGTCTCGCTGCACGATCCGGACCGGACGGTGCGCAGCGTGCTGGAGATCGTCGGCGCAGGTTCGCTCCTGCCGCCCGAGCCCGCGGTCGTGTCGGCGGGCAGTGGACCCGCGCTCCTCGGAGACGGAGCCGTCGCGACCTCGATCGGCTGACGCGCGACCAGGGTTCAGCAGGGCGCCAGGCAGCGTCGAGCAATGGTGGGCCAAGCGCGGCCCACGGGTCGGTCAGCGTTGTGCCACGGGTAGATCGCCGAGTGCGCCCGTGTGAGTGAACCGACAATTCGGTGTGCTTCGGGACCGGAAATACTTGCAGGTCAATGGCGATCGTAACGATACGATTCTGGCTGGCGCATCGAACCGAGACACCCCGGCCGGACGCCGCAGCACCCTGCCCGCCCGCCCGCGCACGACCTCTCGGAGCCGTTCACATGGCCAAGGTCCTCACGACCGGCCGCCCCTGGCGCGTCATCCTCGTCTTCGCCGTCCCGCTGCTCGTCGGCAGCATCGTCCAGCAGCTCTACCAGGTCGCCGACGCCTTCGTCGTCGGCCGCACCCTCGGCGTGACCTCGCTCGCCGCCGTCGGCGTCGTCGGGGCGCTGCTGTTCCTGCTGCTCGGTGCCGCGTGGGGCATGACATCCGGGTTCGCCATCCCGACGGCTCAGGCCTTCGGTGCCGGCGACCTCCGCGGGGTGCGCCGGTCGGTCGCGACGGGCACGATCCTGGCGGCGATCGCGAGCGTGGTGCTGACGGTTGTCGCGATGGCGCTCGTGGACCCGGCGCTGGGCTGGCTGCACACGCCCGCCGAGCTGGTGCCCGAAGCCCGGACGTTCGCGCTCGTCAGCTTCGCAGGCTCGGCCGTCACGATGTTCTACAACTACCTCGCGGCGATCATCCGGGCGATCGGCGACTCCCGCACGCCGCTCGTCTTCCTCACCGTGAGCTGCCTGCTCAACGTCGTCCTCGTGATCGGCCTGGTCAGAGGGCTCGGGACAGGGGTCGGGGGAGCCGCGCTCGCGACGGTCGTCTCCCAGGCCGTCTCGGTGCTGCTCTGCCTCGCGTACGTGCGGCGCCGCGTCCCGGTCCTGCACGTGCGGCGTGAGGACTGGCGGATCGACCGCGACGACGTGTGGCGGCACCTGCGACTCGGCCTGCCCATGGGCTTCCAGTCGTCGATCATCGCGATCGGCACGCTCGCGGTGCAGCTGCGGCTCAACGAGCTCGGCCCCGACGCAGTCGCGGCGTACACGACCGCCGCTCGCGTCGACGGTCTCGCCGTCGCGCTGCTCGCCTCGCTCGGCCTCGCGGTCTCGACGTTCGTCGCCCAGAACCACGGCGGCGGCCGCCCGGACCGGATCCGGCGCGGCGTGCTCCAGGCCATCGGCATGTCGCTGATCGGCGCGCTCCTGCTCGCCGCCGTCCTCATCACGAGCGGCGCGCACCTGGTCGAGCTGTTCGTGGGGCCGGGCGAGGAGCGCGTGGTCGAGATGGCGGCGCTGTTCCTCACCGTCAACGGTGCGATGTACGTGGTGCTGGGCGCGCTGTTCGTGCTGCGTGGTGCGCTGCAGGGGCTCGGGCAGTCGTTCGTCCCGACGATGACGGGCGTGCTCGAGCTCGCGATGCGCGTCGGTGCGGCGGTCGTGCTCGGCGCCGCGTTCGGCTACACCGGCGTGGTGTGGAGCAACCCGCTCGCGTGGATCGGCGCGATCGTGCTGCTCGTGCCCGCCTACGCCCGCGCGCACCGGATCCTGGGTGCGCGACAGGACGCCGCCGCGGTCGCGGCGAGCCCGACCACGACGAGCCCGACCACGACGAGCCCGACCACGACGAGCCCGACCACCGGGACACCCGTGGAACCGGGAGACGTCGGGGCGCCCGAGGTCGTCGTGCCGCAGCCGCGCGACGGCGCTCACGACGACGCGCACGACGAGCCGCGCGTCGACGGTCGGATGGCGCTGCCGACCTCCTGAGGCACCGCGCCCGACGACGCCCCGCCCGCCCGCGTCGCACTGCGACGACGGCGGGCGCGGCGGCGAGCGGTGGCGGTCCCAGGCCCCGGCGCGGAGGCTCAGGGCCCGGCCGCTCGTCGTGCGCCTCGCGTGTCAGGGCGAGGGCTCCACCTCGCGCAGGTCGCCCGTGCGGTCCAGCTCGAGCATGCGGTCGAGGGCGAGGCGCGCCAGGAAGGCGTCGTCGTGGCTCACGACGAGGAGCGCGCCGCGGTAGGCCGCCAGCGCTGCGACGAGCTGGTCGACCGTGGTCAGGTCGAGGTCGTTCGTCGGCTCGTCGAGCACCAGGAGCTGCGGCGGAGGGTCGGCGAGCAGCAGCCGCGCGAGCGCCACGCGGAAGCGCTCGCCGCCCGAGAGCGTCCGCACCGGGCGGTGCACCGTGTCGCCGCGCAGCAGCAGGCGCGCCAGTCGGTTGCGCAGGTCCCGGGTCGGGACAGACGGGGCCGCGGCGCCGACGAGCTCGAGCGCGCTCGCGTCGTCGTCCAGGTGCCACGACCGCTGCGGGAGGTACCCGACGCGATCGGTCAGCAGGCGCACGCGCGACGCGTCGATCGGCAGCTCGCGAGCGTCGTCGCCGCCCGGCGTCCCGTGCACGAGCAGCTCGAGCAGCGTCGTCTTGCCCACACCGTTGGCCCCGACCAGCGCGACCCGCTCCGGACCCTGCACGACGATCGTCGAGGCCGCGTCTCCCGACGAGCCCGGCAGCTCCGCGATCCGGCGGCCGCGCGGCACGTCGGGGTCGCCGAGCTCGAGGTGCACCGACTCGTCGTCGCGCACCCGCGCGGCCGCAGCCTGCGCGGCGGCGCGCGCGGAGGCGACCTTGTCGTCCATCGCGCGACGGTGCCGGCCCGCTGTCGCCTCGGCCTTCGACGCCCAGGCGTTCAGCACGATCGGCGCTGCCTTGGCGTTGAGCGCCATGGTGCGGCCCTGCCGGGCACGCCGTGCGAGCTTGGTCTCGGCCTCGATCCGCTGCCTGCGCTCGACCTTCACCTGCTGCTCGGCGGTGCGAGCGGCCTGCGCCGCCGCGTGCTGCTCGGTCTCGAGCTGCGCTCGCCACGACGTGTACGGCAGTCCGTGGACCGACAGGCGGCTCGCGTACAGCTCCGCGGTCTCGTCCATCTCGTCCAGGAGTGCCGTGTCGTGCGAGACGACGACGAGCGCGCCCGGCCAGGTGCGTACCAGCTCGCGCAGCGCGGCGCGCGCGGCTCGGTCGAGGTTGTTCGTCGGCTCGTCGAGCAGCGTGACGGCCGCGCGCCGCAGCCGGAGCCCGGCGACGGCGACGAGCATCGTCTCGCCCCCGGACAGCGTCGCGACCGGGCGGCCGAGGTCGTCGGCGCCCAGACCGAGGGAGTGCAGCGCGTCGGCGGCGCGGGCCTCGACGTCCCAGTCGTCGCCGACGACCTCGAAGTGCCGCTCGGCGACGTCGCCGGACTCGATGGCGCGCAACGCAGCGAGCGTCGCGCCGACACCCAGCAGGTCGGCGACCGTCGCGGCGGCGTCGAGCGTGACGTGCTGCGGCAGGTAGGCGACGTCGCCGGCGACGACGACCGAGCCGGACGTGGGCGTCAGCAGACCCGCGGCGAGCCGCAGCAGCGTCGACTTGCCCGAGCCGTTCGCGCCGACCAGACCGGTACGGCCTGGCCCGAACGAGCCGGTGACGTCGGTCAGGGTGACGGTCCCGTCGTCGCGGACGAGCGTGACGTCCGCGAAGGTGACCGAGGGGCGCGCCGATGTGCGCGCAGGGGAGGGCGAAGAGGGGGTGAACATACGGGCTCCGGGGGTTCGGCGGGTGCGCTGACCCTCGCCCGCGCCTCACGGGGCGGCGGGGGATGTGGTCAGCGCGGCTGGCGCGGCGCGAACCGGGTGCCCGTCATGATCACGACCTTCGTTCGACGACAAGGACGACGTACGGTCTCACGACCTCGCAGGCGCCGGCAATGGAATATGGGTGCCTCTCGGCCGGTGTGGAACGCGGCGGCGGCGCCGAGCGAGGACTGCCTGCGAGCCACGACGCGCGGTGAGCGTGCACGGCGTCGAGGCTCGGATACGCCTGTGCCGTTCGCTGACGGCTCCGACGGCGCGGGTCTGTCGTCCTGGGTGTCGGCGGCCGCACCCCGGCCCGGGTCAGATCGAGGTCTTGCGTGCGGTGCGAGGCCGCGCCGTGGCGGAGGGTCTCCCGGACGTGGGGGTGGCGGTGGCGGACGTGGCAGGTGCCGGTGTCGTCGCCGGCGCCGTTCCCGGGGGGTCTGCGGGGGTCGTCGAGGTCTGTCCGGCGGGTGCCGTCGCGGGTGGCTGCGCCGCCGTCCCCTCGGTGTCCGCCGCGGTCGTCGGGGTCTGCGGTCCCTTGGCCGGGGGAAGCAGGACGACCCCGCTCGGCGGGAGCCCTTCCTGCGCTCGCTGCTCCGCGCGTGCCGTCGTGACGGTGTTCGACCCGAAGTAGAAGGCCGCCACCGCGGTGACGAGCGTCGCGACCGTCGTCACGAGCTGCTTGGCGAGGTCGTCGGACGTGCGGGTGGCGGTGGGCGGCGGGTAGAGCACGACGTCGTAGACGGTGGTCCCGTCCTGCAGGCGTTGCGTCGAGGTCTGCACCTGCTCGATCGGGATCTGGGCGAGCTGCGCCGTGCTCAGCCCCTCGAGCGAGCGGAACGAGGCCGGGTCGCTCGACACGCGGTTGCGCGTCGCGTCGAACAGGAACATCGCGCTGATGAAGAACAACATGATCAGCAGCAGCGCGATGACAGCGCGCACGCTCCCGGTCGGCAGGCCCATCGCCTCGTGCCCGTTGTCCAGGCGCAGCCGCTTGAGGATCACGCTGAGCGCGCCGACGACGAGGATCAGCACGACGGCCGCCGCCACGAACACGAGTGACAGGGCGGCCGTCGGCTGATCGGTATTGAGCCGCTGGAGCAGGAGGACGATCGCCGCGAGGACGCCGACCGACACGAACGCCGAGATCACGAGCGCCGTGACGGCCGACCACCGGTTGCTCTCCATCTCGCGCGCGGCCGGGCCAGGTGTGGACTCGGCGTCCTCACCCTGTGCGGAGCGGCGGATCTGGCGCCACATGCTGCGCACGCCCATGACGCCAGGGTGATCGTCCGGACAGACCGGGCACAGACCTGTTGTGGGTGATCTTCACCCGAGAGGGTGACAGGCCCTGGCGCGAGCGACGGTCACTGGGCCAGCGAGGGGTGGCCGCGCCAGGCCGGCATGGTCGCCATGTAGGCGCGGGTCTGCGCCTCCACCTCGGCGCGCGTCGCGCCCGGGCTGCGGCGCTCCTGCCACGAGACCATGCGCTCGAACCGCTCGTCGAACGACTGCAGCGCACCGGTCTCGTCGGTGCAGTACTGGCAGTACCGGCCCGACTCGATCGGCATGCCACAGCTCTCGCACGCGGCGGCGTGGACGTGGTCGTTCTGCGTGGTGGTGCTCATCGTGCTTCTCCTTCGTGGGGGTGGTGCAGGTCGGTGGCGGTGCTCGTAGCCGCGGGGGGTGACGCGCGAGGGCCAGCGTCGTGGGCGTCCAGGGCCGCGGTCTGAGCCGCGTCGTCGGCCGCGAGCAGGTCGCGCAGGTCGGCGAGCAGGCGGTCGCGCTGCTCGCGGGGCAGGAGCGCGGCGGCGCGGCCGACGAGTGCGGGGGACAGGACGCGGCGGTCGGCGGCGAGGCGGTCGAAACCCTCGCCGGTGAGCCACACGAGCGTGCGGCGACGATCGGCGGGGTCGCGCTCGCGGGCAAGCAGTCCGTCGCGCTCGAGGTGCGTGACGATCTCGCTCACGACGGACTGCGCGCGGCCGAGGTGGCGAGCGGCCTCGCCGACCGTCAACGGGCCGGACATCGCCAGGTGCTGGAGCACGGCGCGCGAGGCTCCCGCGAGCTCGGAGCGCGGCTCGTCGCGGCGGTGGAACCGCAGGTAGGCCCGCTGGAACAGGTCCTCGAAGCGGGTGCCGAAGTCGTCGGACGGGGTGGTGGTCGGGCTCATACGGCCACCGTCGTCCAGGACCGATCCATCGTCAATCCCGATGGATCACCCGCGTGCGCGTCACTCGCAGGCGATGCCGTCGTCGTCGCGGTCGAGGCCCGAGCGGTAGCCCGGATCGCCCCGGTGCAGCGGAGCGGCGCCCGCCGCACGCGCCTGCGCGCAGCTCGCGTAGTACACCTCGCCATCGCCTGTCGACAGCGGTGGTGGGGGCGTCGGCTCGGGCGCACCGGACGCGGCGGGCGTGCCCACCGTCGGCGCGCCCTCGGAGGGCACCTGCTCGTCGGGGCACGTCGCGAGCACGCGGGCGATCGCGTCGCGCTCCGCCTGCGTCACCCAGAGCCCGTACGCGTGCTTCACCGCGACCTGCCGCGCGACGTACGCGCACCGGAAGGCACGGTGGGGTGGCAGCCACGTCGCGGCGTCTCCGGCGCCCTTGCTCTGGTTGAGCGGGCCGTCGACCGCGAGCAGGTTCAGCGGGTCGTTGCCGAACGACTCGCGCGTCGCCGCGTCCCAGCGCTGCGCGCCCTTCTGCCACGCGTCGGACAGCGCGACCACGTGGTCGATCTGCACGTCGCCGGACGTCGCCTGCCCGCGGACGAAGCCGATCGTGCGGCCCGAGTACGGGTCGACGAGCGTGCCGGACTCGACGACGCACCCGTCGCCGCGCACCGCCTGGTCCACCAGGTCGCGGCGCAGGATGTCGTTGCGCGTGTCGCACCCGTTGCGGTCGAGGTCGACCGCTCGGTAGGCGAACAGCTCACGGTCGTACCCGGTCTGCGGCGCCCGGCCCTTGACCTCGAGGAGCGCGAGCGTGGCGAGCGCGGTCGGGGTGGTGGACGCCGAAGGGGCGGTGCCGGGTGCGGAGTCGCCCGGCGCGGACGGGCCGGCCGCGGGGGAGTCGGGCGCGCTGCTGGCCGTCTCGTCGGACGACGGGGGAGCCGGTTGGCCCGTGTGGACGTCGGTGGGACCGGGCGTGCTCGTCGTGGCAGGACCTGCGGGCGCGCCGCTGGCGGCCCCGAGGGACCCGCACGCACCGAGGACGACGAGGCCGACGAGCACCACGAGGCCGACGAGCACGACGGCGACGGACGACGACTGTCGCGCGGACCGGTGTCGCCACCGGTGCGCGGACCCACCGTCGAACGGCTTGCCGCGCATCGCACCCATGCCCTGACATCGGCAGCGGAGCGCGTGCGCCCGAGCCGATGGCGGTGTGATCTGCGCGCTTGGCGAGCCGCCGTCCACGCCTTCTCAGGGCCAAGGCCAGCGCCGGCCCGGGCGGGGGTTGGGGGCAGGGCATGTGCCGCGGTAGCGCGGATACCCGTCGAGCGGATACCCGTCGAGCGGTGCCGGTGATCGTCTGGTTCGCGGTGCCGGGCTCTCTGGCGCGATGGGTCGCCCCCTCAGGTGTCCGGGGGTGGGTCCGGCAGCAGGGGTGCGGCGAAGCCGTCGCCGACGACGAGCAGGCTCGCGCGCGTCAGGGCGCGGGACCCGAAGCGCTGCGCGAGGTCGTCCGTGGTGCGGTCGAGGTCCTCGTGCGAGCGGTCGAGCGGGAGGGCGGGCTGCACGACGGCGTCGCTGCCCAGCCCGGTCAGGGCCACGCCGACGAGAGTGATCCCACGCTCCGCGACGAGCTCGCGCGCCGAGTCCAGCAGCGTCAGCGCGGCCGCGCGCAGCTCGTCGGACGAGGCGGTGCCGAAGGCGAGCGAGCGCGACCTCGTCGCGCGCGAGAAGTCCGCGAACCGCAGGCGTAGGACCACCGTCCGCGCCGTGCGGCGCCCTGCTCGCAGGCGGCGGCACACGCGGTCGACCAGGCCCAGGAGCGCGGCTCGCACCGCGTCGGGGGAGTGCGGTCCGCGGCCGAGCGCGCGTTGCGCTCCGACGGAGCCGCGCGCGCGGTCGGTCACGACGCGCTCGGGCGTGCGGCCGTGCACCACCGCGTGCAGGTGCGACCCCGTGGCGGGTCCGAGGACGGCACGCAGCACGCCCTCGGGGAGGTCCGCGACATCGCCCGCGGTGCGCAGCCCGAACGCGCGCAGCTTCGTCGCGGTGGTCTCACCGACTCCCCACAGCGTCTCGACGGGCAGCGGGTGCAGGAACGCGGCCTCGTCGTCCGGCGGGACCAGGAGCAGCCCGTCCGGCTTCGCGACGCGGCTGGCGACCTTGGCGAGGAACGGCGTGCGCGCCACGCCGACCGTGATCGAGAGCCCGACCTCGTCGCGCACGCGGGCCCGCAGGCGTGCGCCGAGGTCGACGGGCGGGGTCGGGTCCACCCGGCGCAGGCCGCGCACGTCGAGGAACGCCTCGTCGATCGACACGCCCTGGACCTGCGGGGTGGTGTCGCGGAAGATCGCGAACACGGCTTCGCTCGCCTCGACGTATGCGTCGAACCGCGGCGGCACGACGATCAGGTCCGGGCACAGCCCGCGCGCCTGCCGACCGCCCATCGCGGTGCGGACGCCGCGGCGCTTCGCCTCGTACGACGCCGCGAGGATCACACCGCCGCCCACGGCGACGGGCCGCGCGCGCAGGCGGGGGTCGTCGCGCTGCTCGACCGATGCGTAGAACGCGTCGAGATCGGCGTGCAGGATCGTCGCGCGCCCCGCCGGCCCGCTCTGGGGAGTGGTCACGAACACATGTTCGAACCTGCCACTGACAGAGTTTGACGTCCACCCTTGCTCCAGGGCCGTGCCCGGACGTGGCCGCGGCGACGACCCGCCCGGCGGGGCCGGTCGTCGCCGCGGTGGTGCCCGACGCGGGGTGGCGTCAGATGTGCATGGGCGTGAGTGCCTCGTAGTCCTCGACCGAGCCGTCCTTGAGGACGACCTCGATGATGGCCCGCCCCAGCGGGTCCAGGTCGTCGGTGAGGTACTGCTCGAGCTCGGACTTGAAGAACGCGTTGATGATCGCCGCGCCCTCGTCGTACGCCTCGAGACCGACCTGCGACTGCATCTCGGGCGCGAGCCACGTGGGCCGCACGAGCTGACCGTCGACCTTCATCTCGCGCAGCGTGTAGCCGAACAGCGAGCAGCGCGCCGGCGTGAGCTGGTCGCGACGCATCCGGCCGCCACCGCGACGGGCGAGGTACTCGCGGGTCATCCACTCGGCCGCGAAGCCCACCTGGTAGGCGCCGATGTGCTGGTTCGGGGTGAGCACGTAGCGCGTGCGGGACGCGTCCACGAGCTGACGGAGCAGCAGGTTCGCCGCCGCGACCTTGGTGCCGGTCGAGAACGGCCAGTACGAGCCGACGCCCTCGGACACCATGCCGCCGTGCTTGATGACCTTGTTCTCGGACTTCGTCTCGCCGATCGACGGGTTCTTGTCGCCGCGCGGCGCGATCAGCCGCCACACCCAGGCGAGCGCCGGGGGCACGAAGTGCGTGACGCCCATGATCCCGTAGGACGGCTTGTCCCGCGTGCACGCCGGCATGCGCACGCCGAACGTGCGGACGTCGACGTGCTCCGGCTCGGACAGCACCCCGCGGATCATCGAGCGGTCGATCACGACGCGCGGGTTCGGGCACGGCTTGCCCGTCGAGTCGAGTGTGTGCTCCCACGGCAGGGCCGTGGCGTCGGGCACGCCCTGGATGTTGAAGAACACGAGCGGCTTGTCCGGGTGGATGCACGCGCGCTCGAAGTTCGTGTCCTCGCCGTACGACCGCAGGTTGTCGACGCGCACGAACCAGCCGGCCTCGGCGTCCGCGATCACGAGACGACCGTCGGTGTCCTGCAGCGACGCGTGGCACAGCGTCATGTCGTCGGTCACGGGCGCCAGGGCGCTCGACTCGGCGAGCGTGATGACGTACGGCTCCTTCGTCACGACGTTGGTGCCGAGCAGGATGCGGCCGTCCTCCTGACGACGGAACTCCTGGCACATCTCCGACTTGCCGCCGCCCGAGGCGCCCTCGTGCATGATCACGGTCTCGTTGTCGTACGGCGTGGTCACGCGCACGGCCGAGGCGTGCGCCGTGATCCAGCCCTCCGACTCGCCGATGTCGAGCAGGACCGAGAACACGCCCTTCTTGGCGCTCGGGCCCGGGTACAGGTTGTACGCGAACACCTCGTGCAGGTCGGGCGTGCGGTCGTGCACGACGACCTGGCGACCGCCGAACGCGGTGTGCCGGAACGGGGGAGCGACGTACAGGATCGAGCGCGGCGTGAACTCGCCCAGCTCGTCGAACGTCACCCAGCCCTGCAGGTCGACGAGCGCGACCGCGAAGAACGCGGCGTTGACAGGCACGAGGGCCACCGACGGGTAGCCGAACGTCGGACCGCCGGCCTTGAACGGCACGACGACGAGGTCCTGCTCGCCGAGCCAGTCGAGCGTCGCGGTCTTCGTCGGGGCGAATTCCTCGCCGAAGACGTCGCGGTAGCGCGGCTTGTCCGTCGGGAGGTCGTCCGCGATCCGCATGCAGTCCGGGTCGCGCCGGCGCATGTAGTCCTCGGGGTAGTTCACCGCCATGCCGTTGCGGCACCGGGTGACTGTCGCCTCGACGATGCGGCGCATGCCCTCGTCGGTCGACACGTCGTAGGCGACCTCGTGGATCGGGCCGCCGACCGGGCCGAGCGCGAGCTGGTAGAGCTCGTCGCGCGTCTGCGGGACCAGGACCCGAGGGCTGGACTCGACCGCGGCGCGCACCGCGGGCGGCAGGTGGACAGCGGACAGGGCTGAGACGGCGTCCACGGGCGCTCCCTTCGTCGGGGACCCGACCCGTGGACGAGCAGAACACCAGGGCGAGGTCCGCACTTGACCTGGAGATTACGTCCGGCGGATCCGGACAACCCGGGACCTGGGTCACATGCACCCGCCGCGCTGCAGGTCGGGGCGCGGCTGCAGATCGGGGAGCAGCACGACGTCGTCGGGATGCTCGAGCCGGCCCGGGACCTAGGGCGGGCGAGACGGACACGGTCGGGGTCTACGTTCGC
The DNA here is from genome assembly GCF_001040865.1 of Cellulomonas sp. A375-1. NCBI lineage: Bacteria > Bacillati > Actinomycetota > Actinomycetes > Micrococcales > Cellulomonadaceae > Cellulomonas > Cellulomonas sp. A375-1. The sequence continues at coordinate 128,058 of NZ_LFKW01000132.1, forward strand.
GACCATGGCCGATCCCCGCGGGTTCCTGCGCGTCCGGGGCCGTGAGCTGCCCGCCGACCGTGCCGTACCGGTGCGCATCCTCGACTGGGCCGAGGTGCACGAGCACCCGACCGGCGACCCCGAGGCGCTCGCGCTGCTGCACCGGCAGGCGGGACGGTGCATGGACTGCGGCGTGCCGTTCTGCCACCACGCGTGCCCGCTCGGCAACCTCATGCCCGAGTGGAACGACCTCGCGTGGCGCGGGCAGTGGCTCGACGCCGCCGACCGCCTGCACCTCACGAACAACTTCCCCGAGGTCACCGGACGGCTGTGCCCCGCGCCGTGCGAGTCCGGGTGCGTGCTCGGGCTCAACCAGGAGCCGGTGACGATCCGCCACGTCGAGCTCAGCATCGCCGAGGAGGCGTTCGCCCGCGGCTTCGTCGTTCCCGTGGTGCCCCAGCGGATGAGCGGTCACACCGTCGCGGTCGTCGGCTCCGGGCCCGCCGGCTTGGCGGCAGCGCAGCAGCTCACGCGCGCGGGCCACACCGTGAGCGTCTACGAGCGCGCGACCGCGCCCGGTGGGCTGCTGCGGTTCGGCATCCCCGAGTACAAGCTGCCCGCGGACGTCGTCGAGCGGCGGATCGACCTCATGCGCGCCGAGGGCACCGTGTTCCGCTGCGGCGTCGAGGTCGGCGTGGACGTCACCGGTGCCGAGCTGCTCGCGCGGCACGACGCGGTCGTCGTGACCGTCGGCTCGACCGTCCCGCGCGACCTCCCGGTGCCCGGCAGGTCGCTGCGCGGCGTCCTGCCCGCGATGGACTACCTGGTGCCCGCGAACCACGCGGCCGTCGGCGAGCCCGTCCCCGGGGCGCCCGTCGCGACCGGGCTCGACGTCGTCGTCGTCGGCGGCGGGGACACCGGGGCGGACTGCGTCGGGACCGCCGTGCGCCAGGGCGCCCGGTCGATCACGCAGCTCGAGATCCTGCCCGAGCCGCCGCACGAGCGGCCCGCCGAGCAGCCATGGCCCACGTACCCGACCGTCTTCAAGGTCTCCACCTCGCACGAGGAGGGCGGCACGCGCGTCTTCGCCGTCAGCACGCAGGAGGTCGTCGGCGACGACGAGGGTCGGGTGGCCGGTCTGCGTCTCGTCGAGGTCGAGCGCGTCGACGGGCGCTTCGAGCCCGTGGCCGGCACCGAGCGCGTCCTCCCGGCGCAGCTCGTCGTCCTCGCGCTCGGCTTCGTCGGGCCGGAGCGCGGCGCGCTCGCGGACGCTCTCGGGCTCGATGTCGACGCGCGCGGCGCGTTCGTGCGCGACGACGAGTTCGCGACCTCGACACCCGGTGTCTTCGTGGCCGGCGACTGCGGCCGCGGGCAGTCGCTCGTCGTGTGGGCGATCGCGGAGGGTCGCGCCGCGGCCTCGTCGGTCGACCGCTACCTGACCGGCGCCACGGCGCTCCCGTCGCCGGTCACCGCCTCCACCATCTCGCTGCGCCCGTAGCTCGCCGCCCGTCCCGCTCCGGGCGCTCCTGAGCGTGGCCCACGCGGCGCGAGGCAGCGAATGCGCAGGCTGTGGCGGCGGCATCCGCGAGCAGGTGCTGGGTCGGTGCGGTGGGACGTGTCGGTGGGGGCGGGCACCATGGGGGTGTGGAAGTCGAGTTCGAGGCCGCGCTGCGCCTCTGGGACGCACGCAAGCACGACTCGTGGACGTTCGCGGACCTGCCGACGGACGTGGCCGACGAGATCGCCGACGCCGCCGAGGGGGTCTCCCGAGGGTTCGGGTCGGTCCGCGTCGAGGTGACGATCGGGACGACGACCTGGCGCACGTCGATCTTCCCGGGCGCGGAGACCTACGTGCTGCCGCTCAAGGCCGCGGTCCGGCGCAAGGAGTCGATCGAGGCGGGCGACGTCGCACGCATCCGGCTCCGCCTCGTCGACCTGCCGTGACCGAGAGCTCAGCGCGAGCAGTGCCGTGAGCGAGCACTGCCGTGAGGGAACGCTGCTCAGGTGAGGGTGCTGCCAAGCAGTGACGGGCGTCTGGATCGGCCGCTAGCCTCGAGCGGGTGACCCGTCGCCGCACGCGCCTCACCGCCCTGCCTGTCCGCTCTGCTCTGCCCGTGGTCGCCCTCGTCGTCGGGCTCGTCGGGCTGGTGCCACCCGCGCACGCGGCGGAGCCCGCGCAGGGCCCCGGACTGACGGACGGCTCGGTGGTGTCCGACGGCGTGGTGGTGTCCGACGGCGTGGTGTTGTCGGACGGCGTGGCGTCGTCGGACGGTTCGTCGGGCGCGGCGGCCGTCGCGGCCTCGCCGCGGCTGACGCAGAAGCTCTACCTCGACCCCGACACGCAGGCCGCCGCCGCGGTCGACGCCGCGCGCGCCGCGGGCCGGACGTCGGTGGCGAAGCGGCTCTCGCTCATCTCGACGGTCCCGCAGGCCCGGTGGTTCGGCGACTGGACGACGGTCGGCACGACCCGTTCGGAGGTCGCCGGCTACGTACGAGCGGCGCGCGCGAAGTCGCAGACGCCGGTGCTGGTGCTGTACGCGATCCCTGGTCGGGACTGCGGCCTGTACTCGGCGGGCGGCTTCACCGAGAAGACCTACCCGCGCTGGATCACGCAGGTCGCCAAGGGGCTGACCGACGGTGCGGTCCGCGGGTCGTCGCGCGCGCTCGTCGTGCTCGAGCCCGACGCGCTCATGCTCGACTGCGACGACGACGCGGCCGACGCCCGCCGCGACCGGCTCATCCGGAACGCGACCAAGGAGCTCGCGGCGACCGGCGCGTGGGTGTACCTGGAGGCGGGAAACGCGCGCTGGCGCACCCCGGCGGACACCGCGAAGCGGCTGCGCGCCGGCGGGATCGCCTACGCGCGTGGCTTCGCCACGAACATCTCGAACTTCGGCTTCACGACGAGCGAGAAGGCGTACGCCGCCAAGGTCGCCGCCCGGCTCGCGGCCGCCGGCGTGTCGGCGTCGCACCGGCACTACGTGATCGACACGTCGCGCAACGGCCGCGGCCCCATGGCGGACGGCGAGTGGTGCAACCCGCCGAAGCGCGGTCTGGGCGCGCACCCGCGGACCTTCACGAGCGGCGGCGCGCTCGACGCGCTGCTGTGGATCAAGCTCCCCGGCGAGTCCGACGGGCCGTGCCACGGCGCACCCGGAGCGGGGCAGTGGTGGGAGGCCGGCGCGCTCGAGCTCGTGAAGTACCGCCGCACCTAGTCGGGGGCGCGCGGGGCGCGGACACGGCCGGGCCGGGCGTGGCAGGCTGGGCGCGACGACGACCAGGAGGCCGCGATGGCGCTTGTGACCTGCCACTTCTTCTCCGACGTGCTGCAGGTCAGCACCGCGATGACCGTGCTGCTGCCGCAGGCGACCAGGTCACAGATCGGCCTGAGCGGCGTGGCCGACGACGCGCCGCCACCCGTGCTCTACCTGCTGCACGGCTTGTCCGACGACGAGACGATCTGGACGCGTCGCACCTCGATCGAGCGGTACGCCGCCGAGAAGGGACTCGCGGTCGTCATGCCGCGCGGCGGGCGGTCGTTCTACGCCGACGAGGTCCACGGCGGCGCGTACTGGACGCACCTGACGCAGGAGCTGCCCGAGCTGGTCTCGTCGTTCTTCCGCGTGTCGACCCGACGCGAGGACACGTTCGTCGCCGGTCTGTCGATGGGCGGCTACGGGGCGCTCAAGTGGGCGCTGCGCGAGCCCGGTCGGTTCGCGGCGGCCGCGTCGCTGTCCGGTGCGCTCGACATCGTCAGCGACCAGGGTCTGCGCTCCGTCGTGCCGCAGGTGTGGGGCGGCGGCCCGCCCGGCACAGGCGACGACCTGCTCGGCCTGGTCGCGGCAGCGGACCCGGCCGCGCTGCCCGCGTTGTCCGTCGCGTGCGGCACCGAGGACTTCCTGCACGCGGCCAACCTGCGCTGGCTCGACGCGGCCCGCGCGCGCGGCATCGACGTCCGCACCGACGTCGACCGTGCCGGCGACCACGACTGGGGGTACTGGGACGCGACGATCCAGGACGTGCTCGACTGGCTCCCGATCCGGGGCCGCTGAGGGTCCCTCGGGAGCGCGTCTCAGGAGGACGGCAGCGGTCGGCCCAGCCCGCTCGCACGCTGGACCCGTCGCAGCACGGCCGCACGCACGGCCGACTCGGTGCCGATCACGCGGATCCGCTCGCGTGCGCGCGTCACCGCGGTGTACAGCAGCTCGCGCGTGAGCAGGGGAGACGTGGCCGCCGGGAGCACCACGCTGACGCGCGTGAACTGACTGCCCTGTCCGCGGTGCACCGTCATCGCGTGCACGCTCTGCGCGGGCGGCAGCCGGTGCGTCGCGACGAGCCG